>JALQTL010000459.1 GCA_023260935.1 Paracoccaceae bacterium | reverse complement strand
CACGAAAGCATGTGTCCGGCCATAGCCCCGCTGGGTGGAATAGGCCATCGAAAGGACAAAGCCTTCGTCACCCCGGGTGATGGCCTGCAAGCGCAGGGCGCGAGTTGCGGGCAGCTCCATCGGCTCTCGCGTCAGATCGGGGGGCGGCGCGTCACTGGGCGGCGCCTCTTCGATCAGCCCGTCGCGATTCAGGAAACCGGTCACATGAGGGACGCGGGCGGGCGGCTGGACATCGGTTGCCAGCGATTGCGGGGGGGTGGCCTCTGCCCCGCCTTCGGCCATCAGCGCAAAATCCAGCAGCCGATGCGTATAGTCAAAGGTCGGCCCCAGCACCTGCCCACCCGGCAGATCCTTGAAGGTGGCGCTGATCCGGCGGCTGACCGCCATGGCGGCCGTATCGACGGGGGCCGAGGTGCCAAGGCGCGGCAGCGTGGTCCGATAGGCGCGGATCAGGAAGATCGCCTCGATCAGGTCGCCCCGCGCCTGCTTGATCGCCAGCGCCGCCAGATCGGGGTCGTAAAGCGACCCTTCGGCCATCACCCGGTTCACCGCCAGTGCCAGCTGTTCGCGGATCTGGGGCACCGAAAGTTCGGCTAGCGACCGATCGCCCCGCCGCTCCTCTGCCAGCCAGGCATGGGCATTATCGATGGCGCGTTCGCCACCCTTGACGGCGACATACATCAGACGTCCTCCACGCGGGTGCTGCGGGGCAGGCCGGCAATGGCCGTGCCCGAGGTCAGAAAGCAATCAAACCCCAGCGGGTAAAGCTGCGCGTTCTGCCGGAAGGGGCCGGTCTTGGGCAGGCTGAGGCGGACATGATCGCGGATGCCGGGCCCGGAAAGGCGCGCGCCATCGGCGGCCAGCCGGTCCAGCTCAAGGATCAGTGTGGCCGAACGATCGGGGTAAGCCGGATCGCCCACCGAAAGGCTGCCCGCATGCGTCATCACCGCCGCGAAGGGGCCGACGACAAAGGCCGCCTGCGAGGGCGCAACCACCGGGGCGCCAATGTGAAAGGCGATCCAGTCGCGCACATCGGCAGTATCGGCCGCCCCACAAAGCGCGACGGGCGTTGTGCCATCGGCCAGCGTCAGAAGCGCCGTGCCGGCCGCCGCCGACAGGCCCTGCGGGGGCCGGGCCGAGGACAGTTCGTCAATGGTGCCGGGCCGGGCCATCACGCCAAGCAGGACGCGAAAGGCACGGGCGGCACAGACCGGCGCATCTGCGAAACCTCCGGAAAGGGCGGCGCTTGGCGTTGAAACGGATGTCATGCGTCCTCTCCCCGGATCATGGTGAAGAAATCAACCTTCGTCGTCGCCGCCCGGGCGGCGCGGGTGGCGCGGGCGGCGGCGGCCTCGCCCTCCAGCACCGCGATCACGCTGGCGCGCAAGGCTTCGGCCGCATCGGTCTGCATCAGCGCGTCGATCACCGCGGCACGGGTCGCATGGGCCTTGTCACGCCCCTGCACCCAAGCGTGGCCCACTGCCCCGCAGGCAAGCCTGACCGAACAGCGCGTCACCGTCATCTCTCCCAGATTGAAGGGCGCGCCGGTGCCGCCGATCCGGCCGCGCACCATGACCGCCCCGATCTCAGGGCGGCGCAGCAACTCATGCTCGGGCAGGTCAGCCATCAGGGCGGCAAGCCGGGCGGGCGGCGCCTTTGCCAGCACCGACAGCCAGTGGCGGCGGTCCCTTTGCGCAGGGTCAGGGGAAAGATCGTTCATCCGGTCCTCGACATCTTGCCGGGTTGTCCAGCATACTATACAACTAGACAAATCCTTATCGCAGACCTCGCGCCCCCTCAAGAAGCTTTTCGTGAAATTTGGATGACAGCAGCCCGGATGACCCGCACCAGCCTTTGGAAAGACATCGCCACCGCCCTGACCGCCGATATCCGCGAAGGCCGCTACAGCCCCGGCGACAAACTGCCGACCGAAGCCGAGCTTGCCGCGCGCTTTGGTGTGAACCGCCATACAGTGCGGCACGCGCTTGCCGATCTGGCCAGCGCAGGGCTGGTGCATCCGCGGCGTGGCGCCGGCGTCTTCGTTTCCGCGCGCCCCACGGATTATCCGCTTTCCCGCCGGACCCGGTTTCGTGAGAATGTCGCCGCCTCGGGCCGGTCAGCCTCGCGCCAGATCACGCGGATCGAAACCCGTGCCGCCGATGCACGGGAGGCCGAGGCACTGGCGCTGCTGGCCGGTGACAGGGTGCATGTCGTCGAAGGCATCTCGCTGGCTGACGGGGTGCCGCTGGCGGTGTTCCGCTCCGTCTTTCCGGCCGCGCGCCTGCCGGATTTTCCCAAGGCCATGGCCGAGACACCTTCCATCACCCAGGCTTTGGCGGCCTGCGGGGTGGCGGATTACACAAGGCGCGAAACCAGGATCACGGCAAAGCTGGCGCGATCCGTGATGGCGCTGCAACTGCGGGTGCCCGAGGCGGCGCCGATCCTGCGATCGGTCGCCATCAACGTGGATGCGGCGGGCGATCCGGTGGAATTCGGCACCACATGGTTTGCAGGCGACCGGGTGACACTGACCGTCACGCCAGAATGAAAAGGATAATCCGCCGCTGTCATACGGGCGTTGCCTGAGAAAGTTATCCACAACGCCATTACCCCTCATTTGCCGGACGGACACATGCCCGATCACCTGCCGCCCCTTCGCCTGACCGGCGCAAAGACCCTGATCGACGGCCAGCTTGCCGACAGCTGTGTGTGTATCGCCGGAGGGGTGATCGCGTCATCGGGCGGGGCCGAGGTGGACCTTTCGGGCTATCTGATCCTGCCCGGCATCATCGACCTGCATGGTGACGGGTTTGAACATCACATCCGCCCCCGCCCGACAGCCGCCTTTCCCGTCAGTGCGGGCATTGCATCCTATGACCGCGAGGCGGCGGCGCAGGGCGTCACCACGCTGTGGCTGGCCCAGGGGTGGAGCTGGGAAGGTGGCCACCGGGGCCCCGAAATGGCCGAGGCCGTGCTGCAGGCGGTGGCAGATCACCGCCCCCTGGCGCTGACCGATCAGCGCGTGCAGCTGCGGGTGGAAACCCATTTCGTCGAAGCGGTCCCGCGTCTGTTGCAAGTGGCCAATCACTTCGGGCTGGATTACGCGATCTTCAACGATCACCTTGACGACGGCGAACAGATGCGCCGCGTCCAGCCCGAAGCTTTTTCCCTGTGGGCGCGAAAGCTGGGCCTTGCCGGGCATGAACTGGAAGCGCGTCTGGCCGCGGCAAAGGCAGGTGCGCGGGCCGTTCCGCGCAGCCTGTGCACCCTGGCGCAAGGGTTTGACCGGCTGGGTATCCGCTTTGGCAGCCATGACGATCCCAATGCCGAAACCCGCGAGTTCTATTCCATGATCGGCGCGCGGATTGCCGAGTTTCCGCTGAACAGGCGCGCTGCGGCGGCGGCGCGCGCCATGGGCGACCCGATCCTGATGGGGGCGCCGAATGTAGTGCGCGGGGGCAGCCAGTCCGGCAATATTGCTGCGGTGGACCTGATCCGCGAAGGCCTGTGCGATGCGCTGGTGTCGGATTACCACCTGCCGGCCCTGCCGCTGGCGGCGTGGCGGCTGGCCGATCTGGGCCTGTGCAACCTTGCCCGGGCGTGGGAAATGATTTCGGCCGCGCCGGCCCGGATCATGGGCCTTTCTGACCGCGGGCGGATTGCACCCGGGCAGCGGGCCGATCTGGTGATCATGAATCCCGAAACGCGGACCATCTGTGCCACCTTCTGCGGCGGGCGCCTTGCCTTTGCCAGTGGCGACGTTGCCTTGCGGCTGATGGGAAAGCACGCCGTAATGCGGCTGGCGGCGGAATAAATCAGCCGCCGTATTTTTCGAGGAATGCCTCGGCCTTCAGGCTGCGAAAATCGGGCAGTGCCTGACGCAGGCGGTCATGGCCCCAATCCCACCATGCCAGTGCCATCAGCCGGTCGGCAATTGCGGGGGCAAAGCGCGGACGCAAGGGGCTGGCCGGCGTGCCCGCCACGATCATGTAGGGCGGCACATCACGCGTCACCACCGCCCCCGAGGCGACGATGCTGCCCGCGCCCAGCGTGACATCGGGCTTGACGATCGCGCCATGGCCGATCCAGGTATCCGGCCCGATCACCGTGCGCCGGGCCGACCGGCGGGCAAAGAAGTCCGCGTCATCTTCGGCATCGTCCCAGTAATAGCTGGACCGATAGAGGAAATGGTGCAAGCTGGCGTGATCCATCGGGTGATCCGTCGGCCCGATCCGCGTCATCGCGGCAATATTGGCGAACTTTCCCACCGTGGTATTGGCAATATCGGACTGGCGGTCGCAATAGGCGTAATCCTCAAAGCGGCTGTTCAGGACGCGGCTGCCCTCGCCCACCTCGCACCAGCCGCCGAAGGTGGAATTGACGATCTGGCAGCCGGGATGGACCAGCGGGGTTTCGGCCGAAAGCCTTGGCATCTTCAGGCCCCCTTGATCAGTTTGCGGCGCAGCCAGCCCGAAAGGCTGTCCATCGCCATGACCATCAGCACGATCAGGGTGATGTAATAGGCCACTTCCTCCCAGTCCTTCTGGGTCTGAATGGCTTGCGTCAGCATCAGCCCGATGCCGCCGCCAACGATCGCCCCGATCACGGTGGCGCTGCGGGTATTCGATTCAAGGAAATACAGAACCTGGCTCAGCAGCACCGGCGTGACCTGCGGGATCACCCCGAAACGGGCGCGCAGCAGGCCGTTCGCCCCGGTAGAGCGGATGCCCTCCACCTGCTTTTCATCGATGTTTTCCAGCGCCTCGGAAAACAGCTTGCCGAAACTGCCGCTGTCAGTCAGCAGAATGGCCAGCGACCCGGTCATCGGCCCCGGACCGAAGGCGCGGCTGAGGATGATGGTCCAGATCAGCCCGTCCACACCGCGCACGAAATCGAAAACCCGCCGGATCAGCCCGCGCAGGGGGACGATGGGGTTGAAGTTGCGCGCCGCGGCAAACCCCAGGGGTAGCGCCACAAGCGCCGCCCCCATGGTACCCAGAAACGCCATCAGCACTGTTTCGAACAGCGCCCAGGCGACATCGCCGTGCCGCCACATCTTGTTGTTCCAGACATCGGAAACCATCGCCACGATATTGGGCCGCGCAGGATCGACACGGTCGCCCCAAAGCGCAAGGGCAGCCAGATCGCCAATGCCCTTGCCCGCAAAGGGGCTGTCGAGCGTGAAGAAGAACAGCTCCCACCCCGCGAAATAGCGGAAGGTTTCCACGCGGGACCGGGTGTAGGTGAACCGCCCGGCATCGGTGGTGACCGTCACCCGCGTGTCCGATGCGTTGATCCAGTCGGGCAGCGGTTCGGGTGCGGTCAGGATCAGGCGGTTCGCTTCGGGGCGGATATCGATCACGCCATAACCCGGCACAACATAGCGTCCGCCCGCGGCATCATAGGTGACGACATGGCCGCCACCCAGATCGATGACTGTCTCTGCGTCAGAGGCGGAAACCCAGTCGGGGAAAGTTCCGGCGGGATAGGCGCCCTTGTTCTCGCCCTCGACCGAGGCCGTCACCTGGCCATTGCGATTGTCGCGCGTGACATGGACCTTGTGACTGACGAAGTCTGACATCAGGATGGCCGCGTTATCCATCCGCGCGCGGCTGGCAAGCCCGGCCAGATCGAAGGCGACGGCGGTATAGACCAGATAGGCCAGCACGGCCAAAGGCACGGCAAAGGCAATCAGGCGGCGACGAAGGAAACTGCGGGTGACCATATCGGTCAGGGTGGCATCCAGCATGGCCATGTCAGTGCCCCTTCACGATGCGGTGGCGGAAATGGTCCGAGGTGCGGTCGATCACCACGATGGCCAGAAAAAGAAGCAGGAAGATCGCCACCACATCATCGTAGCGGCCCTGCCCCCATTGCATCGCGATCTTCAGGTCATAGCCGATCCCGCCTTCGCCCACGAAGCCAAGGATGGCACTGGCCCGTACGTTGATTTCAAAGCGCAAAAGCCCGTAAGACAGCCAGTTGGGGGCAACCTGCGGGATCACCCCCAGCCACATCCGCTGTGTCCAGTTGGCGCCCACCGATTGAAGCCCCTCGACCGGCTTCAGATCGGCGTTTTCGGCCACTTCGGAAAACAGCTTTCCAAGGGCACCGGCGGTATGCACCGCAATGGCAATCACCGCAGGCACCGGGCCGCCGCCAAGGATATAGATCAGGACCAGCGCGATGACGATTTCGGGAATGGCCCGCATCGCATCCATCGCGCGGCGAAACAGCGGCACCGCGCGGGGCCAGCGCGCAAGGCCGCGCGTGGCCAGCAGCGACATCACCACCGCCGCGGCGGCGCCAAGGATGGTGGCAACGGCCGCGATGTTGATGGTTTCGATCAGCGCCGGCACATGTTCGACAACCAGTCCCGGGATCAGCGCGCGCTTTTCCCAGGCTTCGGCAAATACCTCGGACGGAAAGGCGAAGACATTGCCGATCCCGTTCCAGAAGCCCCCGGCATTGCGGCTTGCCGCAAGGTTCCACCCCGAGGCCATGAGCGCGATGAACACCAGCAGCAACAGACCGCCATACATGCGCTTGCGGCGGACCATTTCCAGATAGGCCTCATGGCCGTTCGTCAGATCTGGGCGTTTGCCGCCCCGCGGTCCATAGATGATCTCGACCATGTGCCCCCACCAAAGAAATTGCCGGGCCACCCTGGGGCGACCCGGCAGAAAGCGTTGAATTTCTTACATGCCTTCCTGAAGCTTGCGGGCCGCGATGATGCCCAGATAGTCTTCGTGCTTCACCGGGACGAAGTCCTTTGCATCGCCGGCAGCCACGTTGTAGGCGCATTCGGGATCCGTCTGCCACATCGTGTCCAGCAGGTTGGTCATCTTGACCTTCACATCCTGCGGCAGCGACCGGCGCAGCACCATCGGGCCTTCGGGGATCAGCTTCGAGCGCCAGATTTCCACGATGTCGTTCATGTCAACCAGGCCGGCATCCGCCGCCTTGCGGAAGGCGCCGGAATTGAACCCGTCTTCCCAGTTGCCAAGGCCATCGGCCCAAGCCACGGCGGCATCGAAATCGCCATTGGCCACGCCGACGATGGATTGTTCATGGCCGCCCGACATCTTCACTTCAGAGAAGTAGTCTTCCAGCTTGCCATAGGTGCCCATCAGTTCGGCGCCCGGCACAAGGTAGCCCGAGGTGGAGTTCGGGTCGGCAAAGGCGAAGCTGCGGCCCTTGGCATCGTCCATCGAGGTGATGCCGGAATCCTTGCGGGCAAAGCCGATGGAATAATAGCCGGTGGTGCCGTCAAGGTTTTCCTTGGTCAGGACCACATCAACCGCTTCGGGGTTGGTCAGATAGGTCTTGGCATAGCCAGATGCGCCCAGCCAGGCATAATCCAGCGTGCCGCCCAGCAAGCCCTGGATCACACCGTCATAATCGGCCGGGGTGAACAGCTTGACCGGAACGCCCAGTTCTGCCTCGACCTTGGCACGGAAGCATTCGGTATTGGTCATCCGGTCCTGGGCGTTTTCGCCACCAAGGATGCCAATGTTGAACTGGGTGATTTCCTGCGCCGAAGCGATGCCGGCAAGGGCGGTGGACAGGGCGGTGGCAAGAAGCAGCGTCTTCATGGTCTCTCCATGTGTTTGGCGCCTGTTCGGGGCGCACGGGGGCGGGAAGTCAGGAAAGCATCGCCTCGGCATAGCTGCGGTCGGCGGTCGTATCGGCGGGAATGGCGGTAGAGGTGGCGGCTTCGTTGAAGCTTGCGTCGGCGCCATAGATGTCGCGCGCAACCCCGGTCGAAAGCTGGTCGGGCGTGCCGTCAAAGACGATGCGCCCGTCGCGCATGCCGATCACCCGGTCGCAATAACGGCGCGCGGTATCAAGCGTGTGCAGGTTGGCAATGACCATGCGGCCGTCTTCTTCGTGGATGCGGCGCAGTGCGTCCATCACGATCTGGGCATTCATCGGGTCAAGGCTGGCAATCGGTT
>JALQTL010000428.1 GCA_023260935.1 Paracoccaceae bacterium | reverse complement strand
TGCGCCACGCCGTCAAAAAGCTCCACCTTGCCCGAAACGATGCGCCGCTGTCCCGTGGGCAGCAGCTTTTGCAGATATTCCCCCCGGGCGTGAAAAAAGACCAGCATCCAGTCAAGGGCCGCATCGCGCACCATCACCCGGTAGGGGCCGCCCTTGCGCCGGGGCGGGAAATGCGCGCCCACCTCGACCTCGACCGTTACCGTTACCGGTGGCACCACATCGCGCAGGCTTTCCTTGCGACTGCGATCCACCCCCGAATGCGGCAGCAGGAACAGCAAGTCCTTCGGACGCGTCACCTCCAGCCCCTGAAGCGCAAGGGCAGACTTCGGCCCCACGCCTTCCAGCGTCTCCAGCCCCGCGAAAAGCGGGAACAGGATCTCGGGCCGGCTCATGCGTCCCCGATCAGGGCAAGCCAGGCATCTTCGTCGATGGTCTCGACCCCCAGCCTTGCCGCCTCTTTCGCCTTCGATCCGGCCCCGGGGCCGGCCACCAGCAGATCGGTCTTGGCGCTGACGCTGCCGGCCACCTTGGCCCCCAAGGCCTCGGCCCGCGCCTTTGCCTCGGCCCGGGTCATCTTTTCCAGCGTGCCGGTAAAGACGATGACCTTGCCCGCCACCGGGCTGTCTGTTGCCGCGCGCCAGACCACCGGCTGCACATCAAGATGGGCCACAAGCGCATCGATCGCGGCGCGCTCGGCCGGGTTGCGGAAGGCGGCCGTCAGGCTTTCGGCCATGGTCCGGCCCACGCCATCAATCGACAAAAGCCCATCCCAGGCGGCATTGCCGGGTTCGGCCTGCGTGGCCGCTGCCTCGAAGGCGGGCCAGGTGCCATAGTGGCGGGCCAGAACCTGAGCGGCCACCTCGCCCACATGGCGGATGCCAAGCGCGAAGATCAGCCGATCCAGCCCGATACGGCGCTTGTCCTCGATCGCCGCAAAAAGCTTGCGCACCGAGGTTTCCCCGAAACCGTCACGGTTCTTCAGCTTTTTCAGCGGGTTGGCGGCGTCTCTTGCGGCAAGGGTGAAGATGTCGGCCGGGCTGCGCACCGCCAGATCGGCATCATGAAAGAACATCTCTACCTGCTTTGCGCCCAGACCTTCGATATCAAAGGCATTGCGGCTGACAAAATGCTTCAACCGCTCAACCGCCTGCGCCGGGCAGATCAACCCGCCGGTGCAGCGCCGCACGGAATCGCCTTCCTCGCGGATGGCGGGGCTACCGCATTCCGGGCATGTGAATGGAAATTCATAGGGTTGCGCGCCGTCCTTGCGAAATCCCAGATCCACATCCGCTACCTTCGGGATCACATCGCCCGCGCGGTAGACCTGCACCCTGTCGCCAAGGCGGATATCCTTGCCGCCCCGGATCATGCCACCCTTGCTGTCGCGCCCGGCGATGTAATCCTCATTGTGCAGCGTGGCATTCGACACCACGACCCCCCCCACCGTAACAGGCTGCAACCGCGCCACCGGCGACAGCGCCCCTGTTCGCCCCACCTGAATGTCGATGCCCAGAAGCTGCGTCCAGGCCAGTTCGGCGGGGAATTTATGCGCGATCGCCCAACGCGGCGTGGTCGAGCGGAACCCAAGCCTGCGCTGCAGCGCCAAATCGTTCACCTTGCAGACCACGCCGTCAATGTCATAGCCAAGCGCGGCCCGCTGCGCCTCGATCCGCCGATAGTGATCCAGCACCGCACCCGGCCCGGCGCAGGCGAT
>JALQTL010000407.1 GCA_023260935.1 Paracoccaceae bacterium | reverse complement strand
CAACCCGGCGATGGTGGCCTGCTGGCTGGCGGCGACCAAGGCGGGGGCGGTGGTGGTCAATACCATGCCGATGCTGCGCGCGGGAGAGCTTGCCCAGATCGTCGACAAGGCCGAAATCAGCCATGCGCTGTGCGACACCCGGCTGATGGAAGACCTTGTCCTGTGCCAGAAGAACAGCCGCTTTCTGCACACGGTTGTGGGCTTTGACGGCACCGCCAATCATGATGCCGAACTGGACCGGATCGCGCTGAAGAAACCCGTCCGGTTTCAGGCCGTGCGCACAGGGCGCGATGATGTGGCGCTGTTGGGCTTCACCAGCGGCACGACCGGAGAGCCGAAAGCCACGATGCATTTTCACCGCGATCTGCTGATCATCGCGGATGGCTATGCGCAAGAGGTGCTGGGGGTCACGCCAGAGGATGTTTTCGTGGGCTCGCCTCCGCTGGCCTTTACCTTCGGTCTGGGGGGGCTTGCGGTCTTTCCCCTGCGCTTTGGTGCGGCGGCGGCGCTCCTGGAACAGGCCAGCCCGCCGAACCTTGTGCAGATCATTCAGGAACATCGCGCGACCATCTGCTTTACCGCGCCAACCGCCTATCGGGTGATGCTGAAGGCGATGGATGACGGGGCAGACCTTTCATCGTTGCGCGCAGCCGTCAGCGCGGGCGAAACCCTGCCGGCCCCCGTCTATGAGGAATGGATGGCCAAGACCGGCAAGCCGATGCTGGATGGCATCGGCGCGACCGAGATGCTGCATATCTTTCTGACCAACCGCTTTGACGACCATCGCCCCGCCTGCACCGGCCGTCCCGTCGCCGGATATGAGGCGATGATCGTGGGCGAGGATATGGCGCCGCTGCCTCGGGGAGAAGTGGGCCGGTTGGCGGTGCGCGGCCCGACGGGCTGCCGCTACATGGCCGATGACCGGCAGCGCGCCTATGTCCGGCAGGGCTGGAACCTGACAGGCGACAGTTTCTGGCAGGATGATGACGGCCGCTTTCACTTTGCCGCCCGGTCAGATGACATGATCATCAGCGCGGGCTACAACATCGCCGGGCCCGAGGTCGAGGCGGCGCTGTTGTCGCATCCGATGGTGGCAGAATGTGCCGTGATCGGCGTGCCGGATGACGCGCGGGGACAGATCGTGCAGGCGCATGTGGTTCTGGTGGCGGGGCAGGCCGGCGATGCGCTGATGACGCGCGAGTTGCAGGATCATGTGAAGCGCGTGATCGCCCCCTATAAATACCCCCGGTCGGTGGTGTTCTGCGACAGCCTTCCGAAAACCCAGACCGGCAAGATCCAGCGCTTCCGCTTGCGGCAGGGCTGACCTTTCGTCGGCCGGGTAGCCTGGCGCGGCTGGGGCTGATTTTTCGGTCTGCTTGAAAAACAGGCGTTCTGCCTGCGCATTGGGCGGAAAGGGGCGCCTTTCTGTCCCCGCTGCCTGTTTCGGAGCCATCCCGCGTTGAGGCCCGGCCGGTGCCGGCCCACCCTGACCTTGGGGCCGTGACCGCTCGTCTGGCAGATGCCGGGGGAACGGGACGGGGCCGCACGAAAGGGTGCGACGGGGAATGATGACCGCCACGGGGCAGATAACGCCGATGCAGCGCAGCCGGGGCGAGGCGCGCGTGGCGCTGGATGGCCATGCTGCGACCCCCCGCCTTGCCGGGCTTCGGCAGGCGGGATCGGCCAAGGTCATCCTGCCGCGGGTGGACGGTCCGCCAGAGCTTGTCTTCCTGAATACCTCGGGCGGGCTGACGGGCGGGGACGTGCTGGTTTACGGCGTGGATCTGGGGCCGGGGGTTGTAGCTGTGGCCACCACCCAGACGGCCGAACGGGCCTATCGGGCCTCGGCCGGTGTGGCGCGCGTTCGGGTCGAGCTTTCGGTTGGCGAAGGGGCTTTTTTGGACTGGCTGCCGCAAGAGACGATCATGTTCAACGGCGCGGCGCTGGATCGGCGCACCGAGCTGCGCTTGGCCCCGGGGGCGGGCTGCCTGTTGCTGGAAACCGTGGTTCTGGGCCGTGCTGCCATGGGCGAGACGCTGACACGCATCGGCTTGCGCGACTGGCGCGTGATCAGCCGCGACGGGCAGCCGCTGTGGGTGGAACCTCTGACACTGACCGATGCCACCCTGCGCAGCGGCGGGGCAGGGCTGGCCGGGGCGCGGGCCTTTGCAACGCTTTGTCTGGTTCAGGACGGGGCCGAGGCGTTGTTGTCCCCGCTACGGGCGATGCTTGCCGAATCGGGCGTGCAGGCGGCCGCCAGTGCCTTTCCGGGCCGGCTGGTCCTGCGCGCGCAGGCGGATGACGGCTGGCCCCTGCGCCGGCTGGTGGCGCGTTGTCTGGGCCTGTTGCGCGGCGGGCGCGCGCTGCCCCGCGTCTGGCAGATATGAAGGAGAGACCATGAACCTGACCCCGCGCGAAAAGGACAAGCTGCTGATCAGCCTTGCCGCCATGGTGGCGCGCAACCGGCTGTCGCGTGGCGTGAAGCTGAACCACCCCGAAGCCATTGCGCTGATTTCCGATTTTGTTGTGGAAGGCGCGCGGGATGGGCGCAGCGTGGCCGATCTGATGGAAGCAGGCGCCAGCGTCATCCGCCGCGACCAGTGCATGGACGGCATCGCCGAGATGATCGCCTCGGTTCAGGTCGAAGCCACGTTCCCCGATGGCACCA
>JALQTL010000337.1 GCA_023260935.1 Paracoccaceae bacterium | reverse complement strand
GCCCGGTCGGGCAGACAATGGCGCAAGGCGCGGTGCACGGCGGCGCAATCGCCTTCGGGCAGCATGCCGCTGTCGGCCGGCGGCACGGCGACCCTGGCGGTTTCCATCACCAGATCGCGGGCCAGCCGGCCTTCGAAATGGTCAAGGATGGCGATGGTCTGCAGGATGGCATTGGGGCCGATGCGGCCACCTGTCTGCATTGTCAGGATCTGGCCGCCATCCATGATGCGCCCCCTTTATTCCGCCGGCTCCTGATATTGTTCTTGTCCGCCGCCGCAGGCCATGACGCGGCCTGTCGCGCGTCCCTCTGCCGCATCTTCGGGCAGGCGGAAGCCACTGCGTTCGGCGGCGCGCTCTTTCATCTGGGCGCGCACGGCCTCTTGCCGTTCCTTGTGCTTGCGGCTGCGTTCGGCGCTGGCTTCCCAATCGGCGACCTGTGCTTCGGCAAGCTGGCGGGTTTCGTCGAAGTGGAAGTCCACCTTGCCCTTGGTCTGCGGGCCCCAATACCCGGCCTTGCCCAGATCATAGAAGGTGCGGCCCACCCCGGCCTTCAGGAAGGCCTTGAGGCACCCGAGCAGATAGCGCCGCCGGAAGCCGGTACCGCGCCAGGGGTAGTGAAACAGCGCCTTTTTCATGTAGAAGCGGCGGTAATTCTTCATCACGCCGTCAAGCAATTCCCCCCGGGTCAGCGCGGCGGGTTTCATGATCGGGGTCACGAAATTGTATTTCGAGAAATCGAAGACCTCGACCTGATCGCGGATTTCCTGGAACAGCGGCGTGAAGGGCCAGGGCGTGTACATGGCCCAATTCGCCAGATCGGGCTGCCAGTCCCAGGCCATCTGATAGGTTTCTTCCAGCGTTTCGGCCGTTTCGTTATCCAGCCCCACGATGAACTGGGCTTCGGTGAAGATGTCCGCCTCGCGCAGAAGGCGGATGGCTTCCTTGTTTTCCTCTACCTTGGTTTCCTTGTTGAACAGATCAAGCTTCAGCTGGGCGGCGGCCTCGGTCCCCAGCGAGACATGGACAAGCCCTGCCTTGCGGTAGAACGTGAGCAGGTCGCGGTCGCGGTAGATATCGGTCACGCGGGTGTTGATGCCCCATTTGACCCGTTCGTTCAGGCCACGGTCGATCATCTCCTGACAGAATTCGACGAATTTCTTTTTGTTTATCGTGGGTTCCTCATCCGCAAGGATGAAAAAGCCGATGCCCTGATCGGTCACCAGACGCTCGATCTCGTCCACCACCTTTTTCGGATCGCGCACGCGGTAATCGCGCCAGAATTTCCACTGGCTGCAAAAGGAACAGGTAAAGGGGCAGCCGCGGGCCATGTTCGGGATGGCCACCTTCACGCCAAGAGGGATGTAGATGTATTTTTCCCAATCAAGGATCGTCCAGTCGGGATCGATCGCATCAAGATCCTTGACGGTGCTGGCGGCCTGAGTGGCCACGATGTCATCGCCATCGCGATAGGCAATGCCCTTGATGCGGCGACGATCGGCCGGCCAGCGGCCGTCACGCAGCGCCTCCATCAGAGCGGTCATGATCTCTTCACCCTCGCCCCGCACGATCACATCGACCCAAGGCGCCTCGGTCAGCACCTGACGGAACATGAATGTGGCGTGGATCCCCCCCAGCACGCGCAGCGCATCGGGCACCACCTCCCGGGCGATCTTCAACACCTCTTCGGCCTCATAGATGGCCGGGGTGATGGCGGTCACGCCAATGACATCCGGGGCCAAAGACTTCAGCCGCGCCCGCAACTCTTCGGACCCGATGTGATAGGTCATGGCATCGCAGTTTGCCCTGCTGTTCCTCCGAAGACTCGAGTGCCCGGTGGTGATAACCGATGTCTCCCAGGAACGAATCGACAAGGGCCTCGAATACATCAAGGCAGAACTAGAGAAGCTGGTTGAAAAG
>JALQTL010000311.1 GCA_023260935.1 Paracoccaceae bacterium | reverse complement strand
GCCTCGGCTTAGGGTCCGACTCACCCTAGGAGGATTAACCTGGCCTAGGAAACCTTAGGTTTACGGCGAACGGGTTTCTCGCCCGTTTTATCGCTACTCATGCCTGCATAAGCTCTTCTATGCGCTCCAGCCGCTCTTACGATCGACCTTCATCGCCCATAGAATACTCTCCTACCACTCTGTCGAGTCCGCATCTTCGGCCTCGGCGCGAATGCGTTCCAGCCCTGCGCGCAGGTCATCAAGGCTGGGGCCCACCGGGAAGGTGCAGTCGATGATCGCCACGGCATCGCCGAACTGCTTTACCATCACGTCGAATTCGGCATTGGCGATGAAGGGGCTTTCCAGCACCAGAATCTCGGTCTGGCTGGAGTTTTCATCCAGCACGTTCTTCAGGTTGCCGAACCGTGTCTTCAGGCTCATCACCCGGCTTTCGCGCAAGCTGTCGATGGGCGGGTTGGTGACCTGGCTGAAGTTCTGGCGGAAGAAATGGCTGAGCGGGCGGTAAACCGAAGACAGCACGGCCGCCGGCGTGTCATCGCCCATCGAGGCGATCATTTCCTTGCCGTCCTCGGCCATCGGCGCGAGAACCTGCTCCAGTTCTTCGACCGTGAAGCCGGCGGCGATCTGGCGCTTGCGCAGTTCGGCTCCCTCGAACATGGCGGTTTCCGGCACGTCCTTCAGCAGGCTGTTCAGATCGACGACTTTTTCGATCCACTCGCTGTAAGGCTGGCTAGAGGCCAGCTTGTCCTTCATTTCGGCATCGTGGAACAGCTTGCCGTCCTTCATGTCGACGGCAATCATCTGCCCCGGCCCCAGCGCGCCCTTTTCGCGCACCGTGGTTTCATCCACCGGCACCATCCCGGCTTCGGACCCGGCGATCAGCAGGCCATCGCCCGTCACCACATAGCGCATGGGCCGCAGCCCGTTGCGGTCAAGGCCGCCGCAGACCCAGCGGCCATCTGTCATCGCCAGCGCGGCCGGGCCATCCCAGGGCTCCATCACGGCATTGCAATAGGCATACATGTCTTGCCATGCCTTCGGCAGTTCGCCGGTGTTCTTCGACCAGGCTTCGGGCACCAGCATCGTCTTGGCCATAGGGGCCGAGCGGCCAGAGCGGACCAGCACTTCGAACACCGCATCCAGCGCGGCGGAATCAGAGGAACCGCCCGGGATGATCGGCTTGATGTCTTCCGCCGCCTCGCCAAAATTGTTCGAGGCCATGCGGATGTCATGGCTTTTCATCCAGGTCGTGTTGCCCTTGATGGTGTTGATCTCACCGTTGTGCGCCAGCATACGGAACGGCTGCGCCAGCCACCACTGCGGGAAGGTGTTGGTCGAGTAGCGCTGGTGATAGATCGCAAAGGCCGATTCAAACCGGTCGTCCAGCAGATCGGGGTAGAAGGTGGCCACCTGTTCGGCCAGCATCATGCCCTTGTAAATGATGCTGCGGCAGGACAGGGAACACAGGTAAAGCCCCTGGATCTGTGCGGCGATGGCTGCCTTTTCGATCCGGCGGCGAATGATGTACAGCTCACGTTCAAAGGCTTCCTGATCGATGTCCTTGTCGCAGCGGATCAGGATCTGTTCGATCTCGGGCCGGGTGGCATTGGCCTTTTCGCCCAGCACATCCACGTTCACCGGCACATGGCGCCAGCCATAGATGTAATGCCCCATCCGCAGCACTTCGGCCTCGACGATGGTGCGGCAGCGTTCCTGGGCGCCGAAATCGGTGCGCGGCAGGAAGACCTGACCCACGGCCACCAGCTTGTGCGTATCGGGTTCATGCCCGGTGCGGCGGATCACATCGTAAAAGAACTTGACCGGGATCTGCACATGGATGCCCGCGCCATCGCCCGTCTTGCCATCGGCATCCACGGCACCCCGATGCCAGACGGCCTTCAGCGCGTTGATGCCGTTTTCCACAACCTTGCGGCTGGGTTTGCCGGAAATGGAAACCACCAGACCAACGCCGCACGAGGCGTGCTCGTCATCGGCCTTGTACAGACCGTTGGCATCCAGCCACGCGCGCTTTGCCTCTTCGGCCTTGACCCAGGCGTCATCATAGATCGTCATGGCATGTTCCCTTTCACGCGGTTCCCAGCAGGCTGAACTTTTCAACGCAGTCCTGCCGGGTCATCAGTTTGCGGCCCTCGCCCGCATAGGCAAAGCTGTCGGGCTTGTGGTCGATATAGATCTCGTTCGTCATCGTCAGGCCTGAGGCATCGTCGAACAGCCCGATCGGCAGTTCGATTTCGCCCGAATAGGGGCCTTCGGCGGTGACGCGGAAGTAAAGGTTCGATCCGCAGTCGCGGCACCAGGCGCGCATGGCCCATGGGCTGGATTGGCGGGTGGCAATATGCTCGGCACCGGTCCAGTCCACGTTTTCAATGGCGCAAGTGATGCCCAGAAGGGCAGAGCCTGTCCACCTTCGGCACATCTCGCAATGGCAGGCGCCGAATTCGCGTTTGGTCAGGTTGGCGGTGAACCTGACGGCCCCGCAAAGGCACCCGCCTTCGCGGGTTTCAAGGATGGGCTGTGCAGTCATTTCAGCGCCGCCGGCAAAGGGGACGGGCCCGGTTCGGCCCGCGTCATCAGCGGATCACAGTCAAACAGCGGCTCTGTCGCGGCAAAACCCGGCTCTCCGGGAAAGATGAACTGCACCGGGCTGCCGTCTATGGGCAGGAACTCACCATCGCCGCCGTTCCATTCCGAAGGGCCGGCAAAGAACAGGCGCCACTCCGGGTGGATGTATTCCTGGCCGCGCGACTGGCGAATGATCGTGCCGGCCGTATCGGTTTCGGTGAATTCGAATTCGGTTACCTGAAGGGTAATCCCGTCGATCACCACGCTGCGGCCGGTCAGCCTGTCAAAGCCCGTCACCTTTGTCTTTTCGCCGGGTTCGCGCGTCAGCCCGAAGGCAAAGGTATCGACCTGACTGGCCAGAAGTTCGGAAAAACTGGCAGGATCGGAAGGCTGCGGGTCAAGCGTCTGGCGCACGGCAACCTCGCCCAGATCGAAGCTTTCCACCCATTCGGCTTCGGAATTGATCCGGCTCAGGAAGAACGGGCCCTGCTGATCGAAATCGGCCCGCCACTGATCGCCCGCGGGATCGGCGCTGCATTTGTAATGGTTGGAAACGCGGCATTGCCGGGCCTGCACTGTCATGAAAGTCTGGCAGCCTTCAGGGGGCATGAAAGACCCCGCAAGCGCCGGCACGGGCAGCCCCAGCACGGGCAGCGCCACGGCAGATGCCAGGATCAGGATGCGCAACATGTCTCCCAACCTTCCAATGGTCAGCGGCGCTGACATTTCACCCTCCCCCGGTCCGCCCGTGGCGGCGGGGTTATTCGGCCGCAACAACCTCGGCCTGCTTGAGATAGGCCATGATCGCCTCGGCCGCCTCGCGCCCGTCGCGGATGGCCCAGACCACAAGCGACGCCCCGCGTACGATATCGCCAACGGCAAAGACGCCGGGCAGGCTGGTCGCATGGCTGCGGAAATCGGCCTTGATCGTGCCCCAGCGGGTGACGGCCAGTTCCGGCACGCCCCAAAGTGACGGAATCGCCTCGGGTTCGAATCCCAGCGCCTGAATCACCAGATCGGCGGGTTCCACATAATCAGCGCCTTCAATGATCTCGGGCGTCTGACGGCCGGTGGCATCGGGGGCGCCAAGGCGCATCTTCTGAACCATCACCCCTTCAACCTCGGCACCGCCGGTAAAGCCCTTGGGGGCCGACAGCCAGACGAAATCAACGCCTTCTTCCTCGGCATTCTGCACTTCGCGCTGACTGCCCGGCATGTTCGCGCGGTCACGGCGGTACAGGCATTTCACCGATTGCGCGCCCTGGCGAATGGCGGTGCGCACGCAATCCATCGCCGTGTCGCCGCCGCCGATCACCACCACGCGCTTGCCTTCGGCATTCAACTCGCCCGAATCGAATTCGGGCACATCATCGCCAGCATACAAATGTCAGAAACACAAACAGAACATCACACACGCACTGCACCTCAAAGCTGAAGGACAAATCACTGGACCATCGAACTGCGGCCTACCACCGGGCAACTTCTCTACATGCACCTGCCTGGAGGAGGTG
>JALQTL010000226.1 GCA_023260935.1 Paracoccaceae bacterium | reverse complement strand
GCCTCGGGCGCTATCGCGATGCGGATCGCCCAGATGTCGGGCTGGGTCAGCTTCACGCTGATGTCCATTTATACCAGCGTGGGCGAGGTGGAGGATGGCATGCGCACGCTTTCCGCCCCACACCAGCTTGCCGATGCGCCGGATGCCGTTGACCTGCCAAGGTCGCGGGGCGAGATCACCTTTGACGGCGCCAGCTTTGCCTATGGCCGCGCGCGGGGGGGCGTCACCGATCTGAGACTGAAGATCGCGGCCGGTGAAAAGCTGGGGATCGTCGGCGCTTCGGGGGCGGGGAAATCGACGCTCGTTTCCCTACTGCTGCGTCTTTACGATTGTGAAGGCGGCCGGGTTCTGGTCGACGGGCAGGATGTTCGGCATCTGACGCAGGAATCCTTGCGCCGCCAGATCGGCATGGTCACGCAGGAAACCGCCATGTTCAACCGCAGTGCGCGCGACAACATCGCCTATGGCCGCCCCAATGCAACTGAGGAAGAGGTGGTTGCCGCGGCGCGTGCAGCCGAAGCGCATGACTTCATTTCGAACATGGTCGATCACAATGGCCGCAAGGGCTATGCCGCCTTTCTGGGCGAACGGGGGGTAAAGCTTTCAGGCGGGCAGCGTCAGCGGATCGCGCTTGCCCGGGCCTTCCTGAAAGATGCCCCCATCCTGGTGCTGGACGAGGCGACCTCGGCGCTGGACAGCGAAGTGGAGGCCAGCATCCAGGAGGCGCTGGGGCGTGTCATGGAAGGCAAGACCGTTCTGGCCATCGCGCACCGCTTGTCGACGATTGCCGCCATGGACCGGATCGTGGTGCTTGACGAAGGGCGCATCGTCGAGGAAGGCACACATGCCGAACTGCTGGAAAAGGGCGGCCTTTATGCCCGCTACTGGAACCGCCAGTCCGGCGGGTTCATCGGGTCGGATGAAAGGGAAGCGGCAGAGTGATCGTGACGGTGGAACGGCTGGGCCATCTGGGCGACGGCATCGCGCAGGGGGCCGACGGGGCCTTGTTCGTGGCGGGTGTCCTGCCCGGGGAGGTGGTAGAGGGCGAAGTTTCGGGTGACCGTCTGGTCAATCCGCGTATCCTGACCCCCAGTCCCACCCGGGTGAAACCGCCCTGCCCGCATGCCAAGAGCTGTGGCGGATGCCTTATGCAGCACGCGGCTGATGCCTTTGTGGCCGACTGGAAACAAGGCATCGTGGCAGGCGCCCTTGCAGGGCAAGGGCTGACGGCGCCGCTGCGGCCAATCCTGACCTCTCCGCCGCGCAGCCGCCGGCGGGCCACGCTTGCCGCGCGGCGCACGAAATCGGGCGCGCTGATCGGGTTTCATGCGCGCGGGTCGGATGTGATCATCCCCGTGCCGCAGTGCCAATTGCTGCACCCGGGCCTGATGGCCGCCCTGCCGGGGCTGGAGGCGCTGGTGCGCATCGGCGGGTCGCGCAGCACGGAACTGGCGCTGACGGTCACGCATAGCGCGGCCGGGCCCGATGTGGCGGTAACGGGGGGCAAGCCGCTGGACAGCGCGCTTCAGCTTGATCTGGCCCGCGCGGTCGAGGCGCATGGCATCGCGCGGCTGACTTGGGATGCAGAGATCGTGGCGCTGCGCGCAAATCCGGTGCAGCGCATGGGCGCGGCCAGAGTTGTTCCGCCGCCCGGTGCCTTCTTGCAGGCGACAGAGCACGGCGAAGCCAGCCTGCTGGCCGCGGTCAAGGAAGCGCTTGGCCCGCAGCAAAAGCGGGTGGTCGATCTGTTTGCCGGCTGCGGCACCTTTGCCCTGCCGCTGGCCGAAGGGGCCGAGGTCCATGCCGCCGAGGGAGATGCGGCCATGATGGCGGCACTGGACAAGGCCGCGCGGCAGACACCGGGCCTGAAGAAGGTAACGGCCGAGACGCGCGACCTGTTCCGTCGCCCGCTGGAGCCAGACGAATTCAAGGGTGCGACAGGGGTGGTGATCGACCCGCCCCGCGCCGGGGCCGAGGCGCAGATGGGCCCGCTTGCGGCTTCCCGGGTGCCGGTGATTGCCATGGTGTCCTGCAACCCGGCCACCTTTGCCCGTGATGCGAAAACGCTGATCGGTGCGGGATATGTGCTGGAATGGGTGCAGGTCGTGGATCAGTTCCGCTGGTCGGCGCATGTGGAACTTGTCGGGTGCTTTGCCTTGCCCCATATGCCGCGCTGACAAGCCAACAAACAGGGGCAGGGCATGACGCGGGCACGGGTGGCAGACTGGCTGGACAGCGCATTCGTGCGCAACGCCATCATCGGGGTGATCCTGTTCAACGCCGTTATCCTTGGGCTGGAAACCTCTGCCCCGGTGATGCAGGCCGTGGGGCCGTTGATCCTGTGGCTGGACGCGCTTTGCCTTGCGGTGTTCGTCGGGGAACTGGCGCTGAAACTATATGCCCACGGCCTTCGATTCTTCCGGTCGGGCTGGAATGTCTTTGATTTCGTCATTGTGGGCATCGCGCTGGTGCCGGCGGGGCAGGGCCTGTCGGTGCTGCGTGCCCTGCGAATTCTGCGGGTGCTACGGGTGGTTTCCGTGGCGCCGCGCCTGCGCCGGGTGGTCGAAGGCTTTGTCACTGCCCTGCCGGGGATGGGGTCCGTCTTCCTGCTGATGGCGATCATCTTCTACATCGGCGCTGTGATGGCGACGAAGCTGTTTTCGGCCAGCTTTCCCGAATGGTTCGGCGATCTGGGCAATTCGGCCTATACGTTGTTCCAGATCATGACGCTGGAAAGCTGGTCCATGGGCATCGTGCGGCCGGTGATGGATGCCTATCCTTATGCCTGGGCCTTTTTCGTGCCCTTCATCATGGTCACCACCTTTGCGGTGGTGAACCTGCTGGTCGGTCTGATCGTGAATTCGATGCAGGATGCCCACGCGGCCGAGGATAATCAGAAGACCGATGCCTACCGCGATGAGGTGCTGAAGCGCCTGACCGAGATCGAGGCCCGGCTGTCGCGCCTGTCAGATGACACATCCGTGAGGGAGCGGCGCTAAAAGCCCGCTATCCAGCCTTCCCCGAATTGTGTATCCGGGCCTGAAACGGGCGGTTGGGCAACAGGCATGTGGTTGATCAGGTTTCTGGCGATAGTGGCGATGGTCTTCGGCCTTGCCTCTTGCGGGACATCCAAGTTCAAGACCTATAACGGACCCGAGGTCACGTCGATTCAGGTCCACAAGACCAATCGCAAGATGTATCTGCTTCACAATGACAAGGTATTGAAATCTTACAATATATCTCTTGGTTTTGCGCCAAGGGGCCACAAGCAGGTGGAAGGTGACGGCAAGACGCCGGAAGGCACCTATTTCATAGACCGGCGCAATCCGAATTCGGAATTCCACCTGTCGCTGGGCATTTCCTACCCCAATCAGGCAGACCGTGAACGCGCCGCAGCCATGGGCAAGTCACCGGGGGGTGACATCTTCATACATGGCTGGTCCCGAAAGCCTGTCCGCCAGCGTGACTGGACGGCCGGCTGCATTTCGGTAAAGGACCGCGAGATGGAAATGATCTATGCCATGGTCAAGGACGGCACGGTCATTCATATCCTGCCCTGATGCCCTGATGCCCTGATGCGCGGGGGAAGCGGCCTGCTCAGCCCCCGGTCAGCAGTGTCCACCAGATCTTGCCACTGGGTTCCTGATACCAGGCAAAGCCAAGATCGCGCGCTGCCGGGTCAAGGATGATCGCCCTTGTATCGGGCTGGCGCATCCAGGCGGCAAGGGTCACCAGTTCCGTTTCGAAGGTTTCGGAAATCAACTCTCCCAGCAGGCGGCCGCCATAGCCCGCGCGCTGCACGCGCAGAAGCGGCGACGACCCGTCAGACCCGAAGTGCCACGGCCGGTTTTGCACCGACATATCGCGCGAATGCGTTGCCGCAGCGGCATTCAGCGGCGCGTTGAACACCAGTTGCGGGGCGCCTTGGGCCCGGCGCAGGGAGTTGACCGAATCAAGCAGGCGGAAAGAGATCTCGTTTTCCTGGCCCGGCTTGATCTTGTAGACCTGCGGCAGGGGCTGACCATCGGCCCCGACCCGCAGATCGCTTGCCGGGGTGCAGGCTGCAAGAGTCGCCATTGCGCCCAGTGTCAGGACCAGTCTTCTGTTCATTTCACCTATCCATGCGCGGCTTTCGCGCCGGGGGCGCGTTTTGCGCGTGTGTAGCGAATGGCCCGTGCCAATTCAAACCCAACTCTGCGTGACTGCGCCGATTGACGCCAGTTTGATTTGCCGCCCGGGTTTTCAAGGCGTATTGACGCCCGAAAGCTTCCTACGAAGGAGAATAAAAGAATGCAGGCCGGAAAGCGGAACCATCTTGATCGGCGCCTGTTCATGGGTGCGGCGGTTGCTGGCCTTGGCGCCAGCGTGCTTCCCGCCCTTGCCCAGGATGAAACCAATGGCGGTAGCGTGCGCAACAATATTTCCAGCTTTCGCATGCTGAACTGGCAGGACTATTTCAGCGATACGCGGAATGGGGCGATTCTGGTTGATATCACCTCGCGCGCACTGCACTTCTGGTCGGAAGACCAAAGCATCTATCGGCTTTACCCTACATCCGTGCCTCTGTCGGAAGACCTGACGCGCCGGGGCCACACCGAAGTGGTGCAGAAGGTCGTGGCGCCGCCATGGCGCCCCACGCCCGAGATGAAGAAGCGCAATCCCGAATGGCCCGACGTGGTTGAAGGCGGCGCGCCCGACAACCCCTTGGGAACCCACGCGCTTTACCTTTCGTGGACCTATTATCGCATCCATGGCACGCATGACACGCGCAAGATTGGCCGAAAATCTTCCAACGGATGCGTAGGCCTTTACAACGAACACATTCAGGAATTGTTCGGCTATGCGAAGGTAGGCACGCAAGTGTTGCTAATTTGACGAAAACGGCCGGAAGCAGCGGTGCAGGTTGCGTGGCAGATTGCAAATCAGCGTGCAAACTGCTTTAGAAGAACCACGAGGTACAGTCTTGGGTGCATGCCGTCCCCTCTGCAACACGCGGCGGTATGCGATAACTGGAGGTTAACATGAAGAAACTTGCGCTTGCTGCCGCTCTGACGGTTGCTGCTACCACCGCTTTCGCTGGCGGCCTTGCCGAGCCCGTGATGGAGCCGGCTGTTGTTGAAGCTGCTACGTCCTCCTCGGCTGGCGGCATCATCATCCCGCTGCTGCTGCTGGTTGTGATCGCTGCGGTCGCTTCGAACTGATCTGGCCCGTCCAGACAGACAAAAAGGCGGCAGGCCACCTGCCGCCTTTTTGCTTTGAAGGGGACCAGGTGGCCATTCGGTCAGATTGCCGCCGGGTTACTTCAGCCAGCCCACCAGATTTTCGTCAATCACCGCCAAAAGCGCTTCGATATGCGCCGCATCGTCGTTCAGGCAGGGGATGTAGGTGAAGGTTTCACCGCCCGCATGTTCGAACGCCTCGCGAATCTCTCCGTTGATTTCTTCCAGCGTTTCGATGCAATCGGCCGAAAAGGCCGGGGCCATCACGGCGATGTTCTTCTTTCCCTGCTTTGCCAGTTCCGCGACATGTTCGACGGTATAGGGCTTCAGCCATTCCTCGGGGCCGAAGACAGACTGGAAGGTGGTGTCGATGCTGCCCTTTTCCCAGCCAAGCCGTTCCCGCAGCAGGCGCGAGGTCTTGGCGCATTGGCAATGATAAGGGTCGCCTGACATCAGATAGCGTTGCGGCATGCCGTGATAGCTGGCCACCAGCACATCCGGCCGGACATCAAGCGCGGCATAGGCCCGTTCAACCGATTGGGCCAAAGCTTCGATGTACAGCGGGTGTTCGAAGTACTCCGGCGCCGTCCGCACTGCCGGCTGGCGCTTTTCCTGCATCAACGCGCGGAAGAATTCGTCATTCGCAGTGGCCGAGGTGGCCCCGGCGTAATGCGGGTAAAGCGGGAAGAACAGGATCTTCTCGCAGCCGGCCTCGACCATGGCGCGCACTTTCGACCGGGTCGAAGGGTTGCCGTATCGCATGCAGAAATCGACGATGATGTCATCACCATGCCGGGCAGCCACGCCCTCGGCGATCCGGGCTGTCTGGGCTTTGGTGATGGTCATCAACGGGCTTTCGCCCAGATCGTGGTTCCAGATCGATTTGTAGTTCGCGCCACTGCTGAACGGCCGCTTGGTCAGGATCACCAATTGCAGCAGCGGCTGCCACAGCCATGAAGAATAGTCGATCACGCGCTTGTCCGACAGAAACTCGTTCAGATAGCGGCGCATCGACCAATAGTCATAATTGTCCGGGGTGCCCAGATTGGCCAGAAGTACGCCGATCTTTGCCTTGCGCACGCGCGGATGGTCTGCCGGGGCATGGGCCAGCCGGCCGGTACCGGGTTCAACCATGTCTGGCTGCCCCCCGGTCGCGGCAGATTGGGAAAGGATCTGGCCGGTCTTGCCATCCAGCATCGTGCTACCTCGGTTCGTTGAATTCCACCCGGGACATATAGGTATCGTCGCGCGGGTCAACCTTCGCCGTGCGTTCGCGGCAGCCGCACTTCACTTGTCGCCAAGGCATCGGCCAACCGTTGCACCGCTGATCCGGGCCGAAGCGGTTTTTGTTGGCTGTCATGCGGGGCCCAGCCTGTCAGGCAGATGATTTCGAAGGTTGCCGGAATGCGGCCTTCGGAATCAGCATATTGGGCTTCATAAAGCGCCGCGGCACGGGCCAGAACCGCGCGCCGGGTCGGCTGGCGCAGGCGGGCGGCAAGGGCATTGCCTTCGCCCATGGCGCGAAGGTCTTGCATCAGATGGGCCGCGTCACGATAGCGCACCGTTTTGGTAAAGCTGTCGGCCACCGGCAGGGCAAAGCCGGCCCGTTGCAGCAAGGCGCCAAGATCGCGGATTTCGCCCATGGGCAGAACCCGGGGCGACAGGCCGCCCGTCACTTCGGCCTCGGCTTCGGCCAGACAGGCGCGCAATTCATGCAGTGTCTGCCCGCCAAAGAGAAATCCCAGAAACAGCCCGTCAGGCCGCAAGGCACGCCGGCACTGGACGAGTTGGCCCACCGGATCATTGGCCCAGTGCAGGCACAGGGCGTGAATGACCAGATCGTGATCTTCGGCCGTCAGATCCAGAACATCGTCATCCGCCACTGTCTTGGCCAGACCAGCCCAGACCTGCGCAAAAGGCGTGATGATCACGGGCGCCGTAAAGGTTCTGTTAACCTCGGTCAGTCTTTCCTCGACCTCAAGGCGAACCTCGTCGTGCAGGAAGAATTCGGTCGCGCGGGCGCGGTTGCGGGCAAGGGCCGTGCGGTCACAAAGGGTGGGTGGCGTCTGCATGGCGCGGAACATGAGGGTGCGATGTCGGGAATGCAAGCCGTGCTGCATCTGGTCTATCCGCCGCAGTGCATTTGCTGCGATGAACGGGTGACATCGGATTTTGCCATGTGCGGCCGCTGCTGGCGGGAAACACCTTTCCTGTCGGGCCTTGTTTGCGATCTGTGTGGAACGCCCCTGCCCGGGCCGGACGATGGCCACCCGGTGCATTGCGACGATTGCCTGCGCATCGCGCGGCCGTGGTCACGCGGGCGGGCGGTGATGCTGTATCGCGACCGCGCGCGGGATCTGGTCTTGCACCTGAAGCATGCTGACCGGATCGATCTGGCCCGCCCCTTCGGTGCCTGGCTGCATCGCACGGCCCGGCCGCTGCTGGAACCCGGGATGATCGTGGCGCCGGTGCCGCTGCACTGGATGCGGCTGTTCAGGCGGCGCTACAATCAGGCGGCGCTTCTCTCGGCGGAACTGGCGCGGTTGGCCGGGCTGGATCATTGCCCCGATCTGCTGCGCCGGCAGCGCAATACAGGCAGTCAGGAAGGCAAAAGCCGCGATGCAAGGTTTGCCAACCTGGCAGATGCCTTTGCCTTGCACCCAAGAATGGCAGGCCGGGTGGAAGGCCGGCATGTCCTGCTGGTGGATGATGTCATGACCTCTGGCGCCACCTTTGCTTCCGCGGCCGAAGCCTGTCTTGCAGGGGGGGCAACGCGGATATCTGTTCTTGCCCTCGCGCGCGTTGCGAAGGATGCCTAAATCCTTATAGTCCCGCGCGACAGGCGGGATGGACAGGATCAGGCCATGAAGACCATCGAAATCTATACCACGCCCTATTGTCCCTATTGCCTTGCGGCCAAGCGGTTGCTGACGGCGAAGGGCGTGGGGTTCACCGAGATTGACGTCAGCCGTGACCCCGACTTGCGCAAGGCCATGATCGCGCGCGCCGGCGGGCGGCGGACCGTGCCGCAGATCTTCATCGGCGGCCAGCATGTCGGCGGGTCGGACGATCTGCACGATCTTGATGCCCGCAAGGCCCTTGATCCCATGCTGGCAGACTGATGCGCGCAGGTCTGGTGCAACTGACGGTGGGCGATGACCCTGCGGCGAACCTTCCGCAGACACTGGCGCTGGTGCGCCGTGCGGCCGAAGGCGGGGCGGGTTTCGTGTTGACCCCGGAATGCACCAATGCCCTGTCATCCGATCGCAATCACCAGCGCCGTATCCTGCACCACGAAGAAACCGACCCGACGCTGGCCGCGCTGCGCGAGGCGGCGGCGCAACATGGCATCTGGTTGCTGATCGGGTCACTGGGTCTTTTGACCCATGATGCCGATGGCCGTTTTGCCAACCGGTCATTTCTGGTCGCGCCCGATGGCAAGGTGGCGGCGCGCTATGACAAGATCCACATGTTCGACGTGAACGTGTCGGAAACCGAAGTTTACCGCGAATCCGCCGGGTATCGCCCGGGCAACCGGGCAGTTCTGGCGCAGGCGCCTTTTGCCAGAATCGGCATGACAGTGTGCTATGACCTGCGCTTTGCCGCGCTCTATCGCCGCCTGGCGCAAGCGGGGGCGCAGATCCTGACGGTGCCGGCGGCGTTCAACCACATCACCGGTGCCGCCCATTGGGAGGTTCTGCTGCGCGCACGGGCCATAGAAACCGGCTGTTTCGTGCTGGCCCCGGCGCAGACCGGCTTTCACCCCGAAGCGCAGGGCAAGGGCCGGCGCACCCATGGGCATTCGCTGGTGGTGGCCCCCTGGGGCGAAGTGCTGGCAGATGGCGGCACCGAACCCGGGGTTGTCTTTGCAGATCTGGATCTGGCCCGCGTGGCCGAGGCGCGCGCGCGCGTGCCTTCGCTAAGCCATGACCGCGATTTCGAGGGTCCGTGATGGAAAGGGACCGCAAGGATGACGTGGCGATCGCCCTGTTCGGCGAATTGTTCATGGTGGACCAGCTGGCGCGCAACCGCATTTCAAAGGTGCTGCCCAAGGGGATGGAGCTTTCGCATTTCGGCGTTCTGAACCATTTGGCCCGCATGAACGAGGAACGCACCCCGGCACAGTTGGCACGGTCGTTCCATGTGACGCGCGGGGCCATGACCAACACGCTGTCAAAGCTGGAATGGGCCGGCCATGTGCACATCCGCCCCGACTGGGATGATGCGCGGCGCAAGTTCGTGGCGATCAGCCCTTCGGGCCGGGCGGCGCGCGATG
>JALQTL010000058.1 GCA_023260935.1 Paracoccaceae bacterium | reverse complement strand
ACTTCATCCGGCTGGCCACGCCCACCACCGATGACAAGCGCCTGCCGAAGGTGCTGCAGAATACCTCGGGCTTTGTGTAGTATGTTTCGATCACCGGGATCACCGGCGCGGCGGCGGCACAGGCTGCCGATGTGGCGCCCGAAGTGGCACGGATCAAGGCCTCGACCACACTGCCGGTGATCGTGGGTTTCGGCATTACCACGCCGGAAAAGGCACAGGCGATTGCCGGGGTGGCCGATGGCTGTGTTGTGGGCTCTGCGATCGTGAAGATGGTCGAACAAAAGCGCAGCGTGGCCGATATCCTTGCCTTTGTGCGCGGGCTTGCCGATGGGGCGCACCGGGCCTGATCCAGACCGGGCAGCAGATCAAAAAAGCCCGCGAATTTCGCGGGCTTTCCTTTTTTACGCATAGGGTCGCCCGGCGACCGGCCCGTTACAGACCTGCCGCCTCGTCCATGCCCAGCATCAGGTTCAGGTTCTGGACCGCCGCGCCCGAGGCCCCCTTGCCAAGGTTGTCAAGGCAGGCCAGCAGAACCAGACGGTCGCCCTCCGCCGAGGGGTGAACGGAAAGTTCCATCAGGTTCGTGCCGTTCAGCTTTTCGGGGTTTGCCCGCGCGCCGACAGCGGCGGGTTCCACCACCTTGACAAAACGCGCCCCGGAATAGTGCGAGGCCAGCGTTTCCGCAAACGCCGCCGGCTGCTGGCCCGGGGCCAGATGCAGCGGAATCTGCACGATCATGCCCTGTTCGTATTTCCCGACCGACGGAATGAACACAGGGCGGCGGCCAAGACCGGCATGGGTCATGATTTCGGGCAGGTGCTTGTGCTTGTGGTCAAGGCCATAGATGAAATGGCTGCCCGCCGTGCCGGCCGCAAATTCGGCGATCAACGCCTTGCCGCCCCCGGAATAACCCGAAACCCCGCTGATGGTCAGCGCCGCATCGGGCGCGATCAGGCCCGCCTTCACCAGCGGCGCCAGCAGGCCGATGGCACAGGTGGACCAGCAGCCGGGGTTGGACACCCGTTTGGCGCCAGCAATCCGTTCCGCCTGATCCGGACCCAGTTCGGGAAAACCAAAGGCCCAATCGGGATGCACCCGATGCGCGGTCGAGGCATCGATGATCCGCACCGGCAAGTCGGCCGCAAGCGCGGCCGATTCCCTTGCCGCCTCATCCGGCAGGCACAGGATCGCGACATCAGCCTCGGCATAGGCGGCACGGCGGGCTTCAGGGTCTTTGCGGCGCGCAGCGTCGATCTGGATCAGGCGGATATCGGCACGCGGCGCCAGCCGGTCGCGGATCTGCAACCCTGTCGTGCCCACTTCGCCATCAATGAAGACCTTTGCCACCATCATCGCCTCCCGGTCGTTGCCTCCCTGTCGTCGGGCCGGGCTTATCCGATCTTGCCGCGCCGGGCCAGAGCCCGCATGCACCCGCCCTGCGGCATCCTTCACGATTGCGCGAAAGCGCGCAAATTGGTAATGCCGTCTGACCAAATTCCCGCCTTGGCCATGAAGGGGCGCCCCATGCCAGTCATTACCTGCATCGATGATCTGAAACGACTGCACAAGCAGCGCACCCCGAAGATGTTCTATGACTATGCGGAATCGGGCAGCTATACCGAGCAGACCTTCCGCGACAACACCAACGACTTTGCCGAATTGCGGCTGCGTCAGAAGGTGGCGGTCGACATGTCGGGGCGCACCACGGAAAGCACGATGGTGGGCGAAAAGGTGGCCATGCCGGTGGCGCTGGCCCCCGTCGGGCTGACGGGCATGCAGCGCGCCGATGGCGAGATAAAAGCCGCACGCGCAGCCGAAAAGTTCGGCGTGCCCTTCACCCTGTCAACGATGAGCATCTGTTCGATCGAGGATGTTGCGGCCCATACCACCAAGCCCTTCTGGTTTCAGGTCTATACCCTGAAGGATGATGATTTCATGCGCCGCCTGTTCGAACGGGCACGCGCCGCGAACTGTTCGGCCATCGTGATCACGGTTGATCTTCAGATCCTTGGCCAGCGACACAAGGATCTGAAGAACGGCCTTTCCGCCCCGCCGAAGCTGACGGCGAAATCCATCGCCGACATGATGACCAAGGTGGGCTGGGGGCTGGAGATGTTGCAGACCAAGCGGCGCTTCTTCGGCAATATCGTGGGCCATGCCAAGGGCGTGACCGACCCGTCCTCGCTGTCGTCCTGGACGGCAGAGGCATTCGACATGTCGCTGGACTGGAAACGCATCGCGAAGTTCAAGGAAATGTGGGGCGGCAAGGTCATCCTGAAAGGGGTGATGGATGCCGAGGATGCCAGAAACGCCATGTCCGTCGGGGCCGATGCCATCATCGTGTCCAACCACGGCGGGCGGCAGTTGGATGGCGCGCTGTCATCGATCCGGGCCTTGCCGGGGATCGTGGACGCGGTGGGTGACAAGGTGGAAGTCTGGATGGATTCGGGCATCCGTTCAGGTCAGGACGTGCTGAAGGCTCTGGCCCTTGGCGCCAAGGGCACGATGATCGGGCGCAGCTATGTTTACGGCCTTGGCGCCATGGGCGAGGCGGGCGTGACCAAGGCGCTGGAGGTGATCCGCAAGGAACTGGACACCACCATGGCCCTGTGCGGAGAGCGTGACGTAAAGGCCTTGGGCCGGCACAATCTGCTGATCCCCAAGAACTTTTCTGGCGACTGGCAATAGGGCCAAAGCGGTCTTTCAAAGGATTTGCAAAGCCCTGGCAAGGGCTTTCGCGCCCTATTGCCGGCGGGCGCGCGCCATGGCAGGGGCAAGGGCCAGCACCACCATCAGCATGGCGGCGGCAAAGACAAAGGCAAAGCGCAAGCCGAAGGCGCCCGCAATCAGCCCCAACAAGGGCGGGCCGAAGAAATATCCGAAGTATCCCAGCAGCGTGGCCCTCGCCACTGCGCGGGCACGGGCTTCCGGCGCGCTTAGGCGGCCCACCAGTGAAAAGGCCGTGGGCGCGATGACCGAAGACCCGATGCCCATGATGATGAACCCCGCGTAGGCCTGCACCGGCGTTGCCGCAAGGGCAGCCCCAAGCGCCCCAAGCGCCGAAACCAAGGCACCCGCAACCAGCAGGCGGAACGGGTTGACCCTTGTGATCAGCCCCTGCCCCGCCAGCCGCGCGAAGGCCATGGTCAGGGCAAGCGCCGCCGGCCCCATCGCGCCTTGCTCCGGGCTGCCGCCCAGCGTCTTTTCGATATGCAGCGCCGACCAGTTCTCGGCGGCATTTTCTGTCAGGAAGGCGATCAGCACGATCCCGCCACCGATCACCGGCACAAGGCCAAGCCGGCCCGCAGTGCCGTCCTTTGGCTTTCGCAACCCCTCGATCCGTCCCGCTGCATCCAGTGTCAGCAGCGCCAGCACCGCAGCGCCCGCAGCCATGGTGCCCATCACCCAGTCAGGCCCCCAGCCCGCCCCGCGCAGCGCGCCGGTGCCAAGCGCCCCCCCGGCATAGCCAAAACTGTAGGCGGCGTGGCACAGGTTCATCAGATGCAGGCCGCGCTGGTTTTCGATTTGCGCCACGCGGGCATTCATCAACACATCCGTCAGCCCCGTGGCCGCCCCGCAGGCCATCATCGCCAGCGGAAACAGCCAGACCGACGCCGCCTGCCCGGGCAGCGCAAAGGCCCCCGCCATGGCAAGGGCCGCCACCGGCAACGCCGCCCGTCCCGCCATTGCCCCGAAGACGGGCGCCAGCAGCATGGCCAGCACCGCCGCAATGGGGGTGAACAGGATCAGCTGGCCCAACTGCGCCTCGCCTACCTGCAACATCGCCTTCAGATCGGGAAAAACCGCCGCGAAGGTGCCCCAAAGCACGCCCATGGTCGCGAAAGCCGCCAGCGGCGCGCGCGACGCGACAAGAAGGGAAAGACTGGACATCGGCGCTCCGCTGTGTTGGGCAAGAGCTAGCCTGTGCACCGGGCCGGGACAAGCAGCACGTTTAGCCCTTTCCAACCCGACGATTCCCCGCTATAGGCCCCCGGTCGCGCCGCGCACCCTTGGAGGGCGGCGGACTTACATATGGAGAACTGCAATGGCTGGTGAGATCCCTGATCTGATCGCCGAGGCACGGATGGGGACAGGCAAGGGGGCCGCCCGTCAAGCTCGTCGTGAGCAACTCGTGCCCGGTATTGTTTACGGTGGCGGCAAAGACCCGCAGCCGATCAACATCAAATACAACTATCTTCTGACGAAGCTGAAGCAGGGCCGGTTCCTGTCGACGCTGTTCAACCTGAAGGTTGAAGGTCAGGAAGACGTCCGCGTGATCTGCCGTGGTGTTCAGCGCGATGTGGTCAAGGATCTTCCGACCCACGTTGACCTGATGCGCCTGCGTCGCACCTCGCGCATCAACCTGTTCATCCACGTGAACTTCGAAAACGCCGACAAGGCCCCCGGGCTGAAGCGCGGCGGCACGCTGACAATCGTGCGTCCGGAAGTGGAACTGGAAGTCACCGCCGGTGACATTCCCGATCACATCACAGTGGACCTGACCGGCAAGAACATCGGCGATGTCATCCACATCAACGATGTGGCGCTGCCCGAAGGCGCCAAGCCGACGATCAGCCGCAACTTCGTGATCGCCAATATCGCGGCCCCGTCGGGCCTGCGGTCTTCGGACAACGAGGAAGCTGCCGAGGAATGATCCTGCCCCAAGGGGCAAGGTCGGGGGCGCGGCAGAGCGATCTGCCGCGCCCCTGTCGTCATGGCACCCGCGCAAGGGCCCTCCGTCGCATCCGGGCGCCAAGCGGACCTTTGCGCCCTCGTCATTCCCGCGCGGCTGTGGCATCGATCGACCAGAACGGGACGGCGGGCGAACAAGGAAGGAGCGCGCGGAATGGACAGGGATGTGCTGATCATCGGCGGGGGCATCGCGGGGGTATCGCTGGCAGCAAGCCTTGGCACCCGGGCCCGCGTGACCCTGCTGGAGGCAGAAGCCACGCTCGCCCACCACGCTTCGGGCCGCTCTGCGGCGCTTTATGAACCGCGCTACGGCACCCCTGCGGTGGTCGAGCTTTCGCTTGCATCGCAGGAATTCTTTACCTCTGCCGAAGGCATCCTTTCCCCGCGTGGCCTGCTGATGGTGGGGCGTGACAGTGACGCAGAGGCCTTCCACGCCGACAGCGCGGGCATGAACCTGGACCCGATCAGCGTGACTGAGGCACTGGCTTTCGTGCCAACGTTGAACCCGGACGTGGTTGGCCTTGCGGCCTATGCCGCTCATGCCTGGGACATAGATACCGACAGGTTGATTCAGGGCTTTGCCCGCAACGCCCGCGCGGCCGGGGCCGAAATACTGACCAAGGCGCCCGTCACCGCCATCCGGCGGGATGGCCCGGCATGGGTGGTGGACAGTGGCGCCGGGCAATTCCGGGCCGATGTGATCGTGAATGCGGCGGGCGCCTGGGTGGATCAGATCGCGGCGATGGCAGGGGTGCGTCCCATCGGCTTTACCCCCTATCGCCGGTCAATGGCCCGCATCCCCGCGCCGGATGGCCTGAATGTCTCGAACTGGCCGATGATCTTCGGCGCCGGGGAAAGCTGGTATGCCAAGCCCGATGCGGGCGCGCTGATCGTTTCGCCCGCGGAAGAACACCTGATGCAACCCCATGATGCCTGGGCCGATGACATGGTTCTGGCCGAGGGCCTTGCGCGATACGAAGCTTTCGTAACCACTCCCGTCACCCGGTTGCTGGCCAACTGGGCCGGCTTGCGCACCTTTTCGCCTGACCGGACGATGGTGATCGGCTTTGATGCCGCCTGCCCGGGCTTTTTCTGGCTGGCCGGACAAGGGGGGCAGGGTTTCCAGACCTGCCCCGCAGCCAGTACCCTTGCGGCAGACCTGATTGCGGGGCAGCCCCCGGTGATCAGCCCGGCGCTGATCGGTGCGCTGTCGCCCGGGCGCTTCTGCGCGGCCTGAAACATATATGACCGTCTGAATTTGAATTGATGCACGTCAAGGCTTCGCGCCTTGCGTCGTGGCACAGCCATGGGGCAAAGCAAAGGAGCTGACCGTGAGCTACAAGGCAAAAATCCACGACATGCGCGGCGAGATTCGCGCGATGAACAAGCTGATCCCGCAAACCGCCGCCGCCTTTGGCGATCTGTCGAAAGTTGCCAAGGACAGCCCGCATCTGTCGGTGAAGGAAAAGGAATATGTGGCCCTTGGCATCGCGGTAGCAGAGCGGTGCGAACCCTGCATCAACTTTCATGTCGAAGCGCTGATGAAGGCCGGCGCCACGCGTGAGGAGTTGGGCGATGTGCTGTCAATGTGCATCCAGATGGGCGGCGGCCCGGCACTGATGTATGCCGCCCATGCCCTTGCCTGCTGGGATGAACTGGCCACTCCGGCCGACTGATCTGACCCACGCCGGAAGCCCCGCAAGGGGGCGCAATCCGCCGATCACCCGACATCACGGATGACAGCCATCGGGCTTTGGGCCAGACTGCGCCGATGTGGCGGTTTGCGGGTCTGACCCTTTTCCTTTTTCTGGCGGCCTGCGGGCCCGACCGGGCGCCGCAATCGCCGGGGCCACAGACCGCGGGGACCGCCGCCCCTGTGCAAGTGCGCCCGGCGAGGTTTGGGGATGCCAACCCGCATGAATGGAACGGGCGCCACCCGGGCAGCTATGCCGTCCATGGCATCGACGCCTCGCGCTGGCAGGGGCAGATCGACTGGAAGACCGCCCGCGAAAGCGGCGTGAACTTCGCCTTTCTGAAAGCGACCGAAGGCGGCGATATCGTCGATGCCGCCTTTGCGCCCAACTGGGCCGCCGCGCGCCGTGCAGGCGTGCCGGTCGGAGCCTATCACTTCTGGTATCACTGCCGCCCGGCGGCTGAGCAGGCGCGCTGGTTCATCCGCCATGTGCCCCGCGCGGCCGGAGCCCTGCCCCCGGTGCTGGACATGGAATGGACCCCGTTTTCCCCCACCTGCACGCGCCGCCCGCCGCCCGAAAGCATCCGGGCCGAGGCGCGCATATTTCTGGACATGATCGAAGCATATTACGGGCAGCGCCCGATTATCTATTCCGCGCCTGATTTCTTTCAAAGAAACGAAATGTGGAGGCTGGGCCCGCATGACTTCTGGCTGCGGTCAGTCGCCGGGCATCCGCGCGACATCTATGGCGGGCGGCACTGGACCTTCTGGCAATACAGCGGCACAGGGCTGGTCCCGGGTGTCCGCGGCAGGGCCGATCTGAACGCCTTTGCCGGTTCCGCCGCCGACTGGTCGGCCTGGCTGGCCCGCAACGCGCGACCGTGAAGGCTTTGGAAGGCCAAGGGAGCCGGGGGCCAGCCCCCGGACCCCCGGAGTATTTCCTGCCAAGATGAAGGAGGCCACGGGTTTCATCTTGGTGAAAGTACTCCGGGGTCCGGGGCAGAGCCCCGGCGCTGTCAGCCGTCCACCCGGATGCGGGCATTCGAGGGATCGAAGGGGCTGTCTTCCACCACCACCGCATCCCATTCCTGACGCAGCATCTTGACCTTCAGCTTCGTGCCCACCTCGGCCAGATCGGGGCGGACATAGCCCATGCCGATATGCTTGCCAAAGGCCACCGACCAGCCGCCCGAGGTCAGACGCCCGATCTTTTCGCCGTTCAGAAGCAACGCTTCCTTGCCCCAGGGATCTGCATCGGCCGGGCCGTCGATCAACAGCGTGCAACACTTCGCCCGAATGCCGGTTTCCAGCATTCTGGCCTTGCCCCGGAACTCCTTTGACAGATCGACGAAACGGTCCAGCGCGGCCTCCAGCGGGGTGGCATCGCGGCCCAGTTCATTGCCAAAGGCCCGATAGGATTTTTCCTGCCGCAGCCAGTTCTGCGCCCGTGCCCCGACGGGTTTCAGCCCGTGCTTTTCGCCGGCCTTCATCAGCAGATCCCACAGATAGCGGCCCATCTCGATCGGGTGGTGCAGTTCCCAACCCAACTCGCCCGTATAAGCCACCCGCACCGCCCGCACCGGGCACATGCCCAGTTCGATGTTGCGATAGGAAAGCCAGGGGAAACGCTTGTTCGACAGCACCGTTTCCGGGGCGGCATCCTTGACGATCTCGGCCAGGATGGCGCGGCTGTTCGGGCCGGCAAGGGCAAAGACACCCCACTGCGTCGTGATGTCATGGATATCGACATGGCCGCCGCCCTGCGCCACGAAATCCTCGGCCGACTTGATCAGGAAGTCGGCGTCATAGGACGTCCACGCGCCGGCAGAGATCAGGTAGTATTCATCCTGCTTCAGGCGGACGATGGTGTATTCCGTACGCACCGTGCCATGGTCGGTCAGCGCATAGGTCAGATTGATCCGACCCACCGTCGGCAGTTTGTTGCAGGTGAAATGGTCAAGGAAAGCCGTGGCGCCGGGCCCGCGGACCAGATGCTTTGTAAAGGCGGTCGCGTCGATCAGGCCGGCGGCAGAGCGGATCGCCTCGGCCTCGGCCACGGCGTATTGCCACCAGCCGCCGCGCCGGAAGGACCGCGCGTTGTGGTCGAAATCGGCAGGTGCATCGACGGGGCCGTAGTAGTTCGGGCGTTCCCAGCCATTGACCTGCCCCATCTGCGCGCCAAGGGCGATCTGGCGGTCATAGTTGGGCGCGGTGCGCAGCGGGCGGCAGGCTTCGCGTTCCTCATCGGGATGGTGCAGGATGAAGACGTGTTCGTAGCATTCCTCGTTCTTGCGCGCGGCGTATTCAGTCGTCATCCAGCCGCCATAACGGCGCGGATCGAGGCTGGCCATGTCGATCTCGGCCTCGCCTTCCGTCATCATCTGGGCAAGGTAGTAGCCGGTGCCGCCCGCGGCCGTGATCCCAAAGCTGAAGCCTTCGGCGATCCACATGTTGCGCAGGCCCGGCACCGGGCCGACCAGCGGGTTGCCATCGGGCGTATAGCAGATCGGGCCGTTGAAATCATCTTTCAGACCCACCGTTTCCGAGGACGGCAACCGATGGATCATCGACATGTATTCCGCTTCGATCCGTTCCAGATCCAGCGGGAAAAGATCGGCGCGGAAGCTTTCCGGCACGTCGTAAAGGAAGCGGGCCGGGGCGCCCCTCTCATAGGGGCCAAGGATCCAGCCACCGCGTTCTTCGCGCACATACCATTTGGCATCGGCATCGCGCAGAACAGGGTGCTGCGGGTTGGTCTTGCGCCATTCCACCAGCGCGGGGTCCGGCTCGGTCACGATATACTGGTGTTCCACCGGAATGGCGGGAATCTTCACGCCCAGAAGCCGCGCGGTGCGCTGCGCGTGGTTGCCGGTGGCGGTGACGACATGTTCGGCGGTGATCTCGAAAACCTCGCCCGTGCCGGTCAGCATGCCGCCCTTTTCGGCCAGACGTTCACAGGACACGATCCATTCAGACCCGGTCCAGCGATAGCCGTTCACCTGGATCTTGCGTTCGATCGTGGCGCCCAGCTGGCGCGCGCCCTTGGCCATGGCCTGCGTCACGTCGGCCGGGTTGATGTAGCCGTCCTGAGGATGGTAAAGCGCGCCCACCAGATCATCGGTGCGCAAAAGTGGCCAGCGGTCCTTCATTTCCTTCGGCGTCAGGAATTCATGATAGACCCCGGCGGTTTCGGCGACCGAGGA
>JALQTL010000431.1 GCA_023260935.1 Paracoccaceae bacterium | reverse complement strand
TCAACATCATCGCCTGTCCGTCCTGCGCGCGTCAGGGCTTCAACGTCATCGAAACCGTGGCGGTGCTGGAAGAGAAGCTGGCTCATATCTCGACGCCGATGAGCCTGTCGATCATCGGCTGCGTCGTGAACGGCCCGGGCGAGGCGCTGATGACCGATATCGGCTTTACTGGCGGCGGGGCCGGGGCGGGCATGGTCTATCTGGCAGGCAAGCAAAGCCACAAGCTGTCGAACGACCAGATGATCGATCACATCGTCGAACAGGTCGAGAAAAAGGCCGCCGAACTTGCGGCGGCCGAAGCGGCTCAGGCCGCCGAAGCGGCGGAATAGCGGGGGCGATCAGCCCTCGCGCTGGCCGCGGACGATCTGGCGCATGCCTTCCAGCGGCACATATCCGCGCACCATCGTCTGATCGATGACAAAGGTGGGCGTGCCGTTGATCTCCATCAGCGTGGCCAGATCGTGATTGGCGCGGATGATATCCATCACCTCGGGCTTTTCCATCTCGGCCGTCACGGCCGCCGGATCATGCCCCAGATCAGTGGCCAGCCGCGCCAGCGTTTCGGGCGTGGGGTCGCCGCGCAGGGCAATCAGCTTGTCATGCGCCGCCTTGTAGGCATCGTCGCCATAAAGCGCGCGCACCGCGATGGCAAAGCGGGAAGAAATCAGCGAAGCCTCGCCAAGGATCGGAAATTCCTTCAGCACGAAGCGGATGTTGCCGTCGCTTTCCACCAGTTCGGCCACCTCGTCATGCGCCTTGCGGCAATAGGTGCAGCGATAGTCGACGAATTCCACAATCGTGATATCGCCGTTCAGATTGCCGCCCACCCACGAATTCGGATCATTGTAGATGATGTCGGCATTGTCGCGCAGCATCGCCAGATCGCGCTCTGCGGCCTGTTGATCCTGCCGCGATTGCAGCGCATCCATGGCCTCGACAAGAACTTCAGGGTTTTCCAGAAGATAGGCCCGGACTTCGGCCCGAAACGCCTCACGCTCGGCGGCAGACATCTCGGCGGCGGCCGGAACTGCCATCAGGCATGAAAGGGCAAGGGCAGTCAGGGTCTTGGGCAGCAGCATCGGCGTCTCCGTCAGGCGGGCAGGGTTGACCTTGCGCCCGCGAACCGGGACACATCGGCGTGAACCATAGGGGAACGGGCATGAGAAGTTCAAGGCGGGGTGATGTCGATCCCTTCATTGTGATGGATGTGATGGAGGAAGCGCGGCGGCTGGAGGCAGCAGGCCGGCCGGTCATCCACATGGAGGTGGGGCAGCCCGGCACGCCGGCCCCCGAAGGCGCGCGCCGCGCGCTGATGCGGGCGATGGGGGAAGGGTCGCTTGGCTATACCGTGGCGCTTGGCCTGCCCGAACTGCGCCGGGGCATCGCCGCCCTTTACCGCCGCTGGTATGGGGTGGACCTGAACCCTGACCGGGTGGTTGTCACCTCGGGGTCGTCAGCGGCGTTTCTCTTGTCCTTCACGGCGCTTTTCGATGCCGGGGAAAGGGTGGGGCTGGGGGAACCCGGCTATCCCAGCTACCGCCAGATCCTGCGGGCGCTGTCCCTTGTGCCGGTGGGCATCCCGTCTGCGGCCGAAAACCGCTTTCAACCCGTGCCCGCCGATCTGAAGGGCGTTGCGCTGGATGGGCTGATCGTCGCCTCGCCCGGCAATCCCAGTGGCACGATGCTGACGCGTGACCGGCTGGCCGGGCTGATGGAGGTTTGCCGGGCGCGCGACATCGCCTTCATCTCGGACGAGATCTATCACGGGCTGCATTACGCGGACCGCGCCATCTCGGCGCTGGAAATCAGCGATGACGTGCATGTGATCAACTCCTTTTCCAAGTATTTCTCGATGACCGGATGGCGGATCGGCTGGATGGTGGTGCCCGAAGCGCAGATCCGCACCATCGAAAGGCTGGCGCAGAACATGTTCATCTGCCCGCCCCATGCCAGCCAGATCGCGGCGCTGCATGCGCTGGAGTGTATAGACGAGCTGGAAGCAAACCGTGCCGTTTACGCCGAAAACCGGCGGCTGATGCTGGAAGGCCTGCCGAAGGCCGGGTTCACCCGCATTGCGCCCCCCGATGGCGCCTTCTACATCTATGCCGATGTATCGGACCTGACCGCCGACAGCCTTGCCCTGTCGCGCCGCATCCTGAGCGAGGCGGGGGTGGCGGTGACGCCGGGTCTTGATTTCGATCCGGTCCGGGGCCGGCAGTTCCTGCGCTTTTCCTATGCCCGCTCCACCGCCGACATCATGGAAGGCCTTGCCCGGCTGACCCGGTTCATGGCCAGCGAACGGCAGTCGGGCCAAGGCAACGGGCCAGACAACAGGTCTGTGAGTTGACGCAGGACGCATGACAGGAAACAGTGCCGCCAAAACGGGCAGGGGCATGATGCGCACGCTTCTTCTGGCATGTCTGGCTGCAATCTGGGCCGCCTTCGCGCAGGCGCAGGATCTTTCGGCGCTTGCCCGGCTGGACCCGGCGCAATCCTCCCTCCGCATGGCGGGGGATGAGGTGGCGATCGACCTTGCCCTGTCGCAACCGGTGCCGTGGCGGGTGCGGGTGCTGGATGATCCGCCCCGTCTGGTTCTGGACATGCGCGAGGTGGACTGGTCCGGCCTTTCCGCCGTGCCACGGCAGGCGGGGGCTGTGCGCAGTTTGCGCGCGGGCGTCTTCCGGCCGGGCTGGTCGCGGCTGGTGCTGGAACTGACCGGGCCCTATCTGGTGGCGCAGGCGGAAATGGATACCGGCGCGGCCCGGCCGGTGGTGCGCCTGCGGCTGGCCCCGGCGGCGGCTGCCGATTTCGCCGCAGCGGCCGCCCAACCCGAACCGCCGGGCTGGGCGCTGCCCGAAGCCGCCAGCCTGCCCGCACCCGCGGCGCGCGATGACAGCCGGCTTCTTGTGGTGCTGGACCCGGGCCATGGCGGCATCGACCCCGGTGCCGAGCGCGATGGTCACAGCGAGGCGGCGCTGATGCTGGGCTTTGCGCGCGAGCTGAAAGAGGTTCTGCTGCGCGACGGCAGCTTTCAGGTGGTTATGACGCGCGAGGAAGACGTGTTCGTGCCGCTGGAAACCCGCATTTCGATTGCCCGGGCGGCGGGCGCGCAAGTGTTCGTCTCGCTGCATGCCGATGCCATTGCCGAAGGCGAGGCGGTGGGGGCCACGCTATACACCCTCGCGGAAGAGGCCAGCGATGCCGCGGCACAGGCGCTGGCCGAACGGCATGACCGGGATGATCTGCTTTCGGGGGTAGACCTGTCAAAGCAGGACGATCTGGTGGCAACCGTGCTGATGGATATGGCCCGTACCGAAACCCGGCCGCGAACGGACCGTCTGGCCGCGGCACTGGAAGGCGCGATCAAGGGGGCGGGCCTGCGCATGCATCGCCGGCCGCACCAGAAGGCGGGATTTTCCGTGCTGAAATCGCCCGATATCCCCTCCATCCTTGTGGAACTTGGGTTCCTGTCATCGTCGCGCGATCTGAAACGGCTGACAGACCCGGCATGGCGGGCCAGCATGGCGGGGGCCTTGCGTGACGGGCTGAAGGCTTGGGCGGCCGAGGATGCCTCTCTGTCGGCGCTGCGCCGGCCCTGACGGCCCCGCCGGGCGGCTGGCTGGGCGCCCATCCTGCTGACGCAAAGGTGTGCGCGGGAAAGGGCCCGGGACGCGGGGATCGTTTTGACCGGACCGCCCCTGCCATGTATAAGGCGCCCACGCAGAAACGGGGTAGCTGGGCTTGATAAGGTTCATCGGATCATTCTTCGGTGGCATCTTCACGATGATCACCATGGGCATCCTGTTCGTGGCCCTTTCGATCGGCGCGATCTTCTACATGTATGCGGCCGACCTGCCCAGCCATGAACGGCTGGCGCAATACACCCCGCCCACGATCAGCCGGATCTATTCCACCGATGGCAAGATCATCGACGAATTCGCCAAGGAACGGCGCCTTTTCGTGCCCATCGAGGATATCCCCGATCTGGTGAAACACGCCTTCATCAGTGCGGAAGACAAGAACTTTTACACCCACCACGGCTATGACGTGACCGGCATGGCCGCGGCCTTCATCGATGCGGTGAAAAGCCGGGGCCAGAATCTGCGCGGCGCGTCCACCATCACCCAGCAGGTGATGAAGAACTTTCTTCTGTCCGGCGACCGGACGGGGGAACGCAAGATCAAGGAACTGATCCTGGCCAGCCGGCTGGAAGAAACGCTGTCCAAGGACAAGATCCTTGAACTTTACCTGAACGAGATCTTTCTGGGCCAGAACTCCTATGGCGTTGCCGCCGCGGCGCAGACCTATTTCAACAAGTCCCTGATCGAACTGGAACCGCATGAGGCGGCGATGCTGGCCTCGATGCCGCAGGCGCCGTCGCAATACCATCCGGTCCGGGCGAAGGAACGTGTGACCCAGCGGCGCAACTATGTGCTGCGCGAGATGTGGCAGAACGGCTACCTCGACAAGGCGACCTATGAGGCGGAAAAGGAAAAGCCGCTGCGCTCGGTCCAGAACGGCGATTTCCCGGCCTTCCGCGAAGCCCTGCCGCCGCGCGATTACTTCACTGATGAAATCCGTCGCCAGCTTTCGGGGTCTTTCGGCGAAGAGGAATTCTTTGCCGGCGGCCTGTCGATCCGCGCCACGGTGGACCCGGAGTTGCAGACCGCCGCCGCCGCCTCGCTGCGCCGGGGGCTGGAACGCTATGACCGCGGGCTGGGGGTGTGGCGGGGCACGCGCCAAAGCCTGCCGGAAGATCAGCTTGGCAGCGAAGAGGCATGGCGCGCAGCCTTGGCCGAAGTGAAACTGCCGCGCGATATCGCGGGCTGGCACCTGGCCGTCGTGCTGGCGGTGGGCGAAAGCTCTGCCCGCGTCGGCATCGAAGGGGTGCCCGAGGATGAGGATGGCCATTTCATTCCCGCCGATGACGTGACCTGGGCCCGCAAGCGCGGCGAAGATGGCAAGCTGGGCCCCAAGGCCCGGCGCGCGGGCGATCTGCTTTCGGTCGGTGATGTGGTCTTTGTCCGCGCCATGACCGATGACAAGACCGGCGAATTCATCCGCTGGTCGCTGCGCCAGATCCCCGAGGTGCAGGGCGGCTTCATGGCCATGGATGTGAACACCGGCCGCGTTCTGGCGATGCAGGGCGGGTTCTCTTACGAATATTCGGTGTTCAACCGCGCGACACAGGCCACGCGCCAGCCCGGGTCCAGCTTCAAACCCTTCGTCTATGCCGCCGCGCTGGACAGTGGCTTTACGCCCGCAACCATCGTCGTCGACGCCCCGATCGAGGTGAACACGCCGCAGGGCCTGTGGCGGCCGAAGAATGC
>JALQTL010000409.1 GCA_023260935.1 Paracoccaceae bacterium | reverse complement strand
GATCTTGCCGGACATTACGCGGTGGTGATCGCGACCGGCGTTTCGCCACGTGATCCGGGGATCCCGGGGCAGGGGCGTGCGCTGGGCTATGTCGATGTTCTGCGCGGCGCCCCGGTGGGGCGGCGTGTGGCGGTCATCGGGGCGGGCGGGATAGGCTTTGACGTGGCCGAATACCTTGTGCATCAGGGCCGGTCCCCGACTGAAGACCTTGCCTTGTGGCGCCGGGAATGGGGGGTAGGCGACCCGCTCTCTGAACCGGGTGGCCTTGCCGCCCCCGGCCCGCGCCCGGAACCCCCGGCACGAGAGGTCTGGCTGTTGCAACGCAAGGCCGAAAAGCCCGGGCGTGGCCTTGGCAAGACAACGGGATGGATTCACCGCGCCGCATTGCAGATGAAGGGCGTGCGCATGCTGGGCGGCGTTACTTACCGCGAGATCACCGAAGCCGGGCTGTGGATAGAGCGTGACGGCAAGCCCGAACTCTTGGAAGTGGATGATGTCGTCCTCTGCGCCGGGCAGGTGCCGCAGCGCAGCCTTGCCGACCGCCTGATCGAGGCGGGTCGCGCGGTGCATGTCATCGGCGGGGCAGATGTCGCGGCGGAACTGGATGCAAAGCGGGCCATCGATCAGGCCTACAGGCTTGCCACCCGGCTTTAGGCCGGGTTCAGGCCCCGGGGCCGGCGATCCCCAACCGTGCCATCAGCGCGGCCAGCGTGGCACGGGGGGCATCGCCCCAATCGGCGCGGTGCGCCTTGAACAGGATCGCCTGGCTGGAATGGATCAGCCCGTCAGACAGGATCTTCAGGTGGTTCGCCCGCAGCGTTTCCCCTGACGAGGTGATATCGGCCACGGCTTCGGCGGTCAGGTTCTTGACAGTGCCTTCCGTCGCGCCCTGGCTGTCGATCAGCTGATAATCGGCAACGCCGTGCTGCGTCAGGAACTCGCGCACCAGCCTGTGATACTTCGTGGCGATCCTCAGCCTGTGGCCATGGTGGCGACGAAACTGCGCGGCCGCGGCGTCAAGATCGTCCAGCGTATCCACATCGGCCCAGCCCGAGGGCACGGCAATGATCAGATCGGCATGGCCAAAGCCCAAGGGCGCCAGTTCCGCCACCTGAGTTTCCCAATCGGCCAGCTTTTCGCGCACCAGATCGCTGCCAGTGACGCCCAGATGGATATGGCCCGCCGACATCTCGCGCGGGATTTCCCCCGCGGACAGCAGGACCAGTTCCACCCCGTCAACGCCTTCGACGGTGCCGGAATATTCCCGTTCGGCCCCCGACTGGCGCATAGTCACGCCACGCGTGCCGAACCAGTCAAAGGTCTTTTCCATCAGCCGGCCCTTGGACGGCACCCCGATCTTCAGCATCAGAGAACCCCTTTCAGACGCGCCACAAGGCCCGGGCGTATCACCCCGCCCACCGCCGGGATGGACCGGCCCTGACCCAGCATCCGGGTCAGCGCGTCATAGCGCCCGCCGCTGGCAACGGGGGGCAGTTCGGGGTCTGTCTCGGCATAGAAGCCAAAGACGAAACCATCGTAGTATTCCATCGTCGTGCGGCCATAGCTGGCTTCGAAATCAAGGCTTTCGACATCGACCCCGCGGTCGGCCAGACGCGCAAGGCGCAGCGCCAGCCGCGCCACGGCCGGTTGCAGGGCGGGGTGATCGCCCGCCATTGCCTGAAGCCGGGCCAAGGCGGCGGGGCTTTTGTCCCTTACGGAAAGCACGGCTTCCAGAAGCTGCAATTCGGCCGCCGCAATCGGGGGGGCGGCGGCGTCTTCCTGCAACGCCGTCAGCCGGTCGCGAATTTCCGCAGGCGTGCGCAGGCCGGTCTGCACCAGCCCTTCCAGCACATCCTCGCCCCGGGTCAGCCGGTCCAGCAAGGCCTGACGCGGGGCCGGCACCGGCACCCGGCCGCCGAACCTGTCCAGCAGCGCGCGGAACCGGCGCGGGCGCCACAGATGCCGCAGCAGGGCCGCCTTGCGCCGGTCGGTCGTGGTCAGGCCCTGAACGGCCGCCCGCAGGATGCCGATATCGCCCGTGGCAGCCCGCAGGCCCAAGGGTGCCAGAAGGCCCATGAACAGGGCGAAAACCTCGGCATCGGCGGCAAGCGGGTCTGACCCGTCGAACACCTCATATCCTACCTGCACATATTCGCTTTGCCGGGGGCCAAGGTGATATTGCTGGCGAAATACCTCGCCCATATAGCAATAGCGGGCGGGTTCGGCGCCGTGTTCCATGTGCGCCTGCACCACCGGCACGGTGAAATCGGGGCGCAGCATCATCTCTCCGCGCACCGGATCATGTGTCACATAGGCCCGGGCGCGGATGTCTTCGCCGTAAAGGTCCAGCAGGGTTTCGGCAGGCAGCAGCAAATCCGCCTCGACCGGCTGGGCGCCGGTCGCGGCAATGGCCGCGAACAGGGTTTCCGCTTCGGCCCTGATGGCGGTCTTGGGGGTCATGCGCCCAGCATCTTCTGCACGGCGGCGACCAGACCTTCGCGCGGCACTTCCAGCTGTGCGGGGCGATCTTTCCATTCCTCCAGCGTGGCGCTTTCGGCGATCTGCGCGCCAAGGATCAGATCCTTCAGGATCACCGTGCCTTTTTCAGCCTCGTTCCCGCCCTGGATGACGGCCACCGGAGAGCCGCGTTTGTCGGCATATTTCAACTGGTTGCCAAAGTTCTTCGGGTTGCCCAGATACACCTCGGCCCGGATGCCGGCGCGGCGCAATTCGCCCACCATTGCCATGTAATCGGCCATGCGGTCCCGGTCCATCACCGTGACCACCACCGGCCCTGCCGTATCGCCCGAGGTGCGCCCCTTGGCCCGCAATGCGGCCAGCAGACGGTCAACCCCGATGGAAACGCCCGTGGCGGGCACTGCCTGCCCGGTAAAGCGCTTCACCAGATCGTCATAGCGCCCGCCCCCGGCGACCGAGCCGAAATTGCGCGGCCGGCCCTTTTCATCGGTGATCTGGAAGGTCAGTTCTGCCTCGAAAACCGGGCCGGTGTAATAACCAAGGCCCCGGACGACGCCGGGGTCGATCATGATGCGATCAGGGCCATATCCTTGGGCTTCCAGCAGCGCGGCGATCTGCTCCAGTTCGGCGACACCTTCCGCACCCATGACCGAGGCGCCGACCAGTTCACGCAGGCGCGCAATCGTGGCGTCACCATCATCACGCCGCGCTGTGGTAAAGCCCATCACCACCTCGGCCTGTTCCGGGCTCAGCCCCGCACCCTTGGTGAAGTCGCCGCTTTCGTCCTTGCGACCTTCGCCCAGCAGGGCACGCACGCCGTCCGGGCCCAGCCGGTCGATCTTGTCGATGGCACGCAGGACGATGCCGCGTTCATGGGCAAAGCGGTCGGGGTTCGCGGGGTCCAGCACGCCCGCCACTTCCATCACCCCGTTCAGCACCTTGCGGTTGTTCACCTTTACCACATAGTCGCCACGCGGAATGCCGACCTCTTCCAAGGCATCCGCCAGCATCGCGCAAATCTCGGCATCGGCGGCGA
>JALQTL010000352.1 GCA_023260935.1 Paracoccaceae bacterium | reverse complement strand
GGAAGCGACCGGATCGAAGACAAGGGATTCTGCATCGTCGCATGATCTGTATTGATTCGGGCAACTAATCGTGAAGTCAATTCTAGTCTTTTTCAAAGGAAAATCGAGTTGTCAAGAACAAAATAAAGATGCCCAGTATCCCTTTGCAATTATCCTGGGTTGTTCCGATTCGCGGGTTCCAGCAGAAATTGTGTTCGATCAGGGCATGGGTGATCTTTTCGTTATTCGAGTAGCAGGCAATATTGTGGCGCCCACGCGCGAACTGGCACTTCAGGTAAAGCGCGAATTTGACTGGCTTTATGGCCCGGCGGGGGCGCATCTTGCCTCTTGCGTCGGGGGCATGGACTATCGCACCGAACGCCGGGCACTGGACCGGGGGGCGCATATCGTTGTGGGCACGCCCGGGCGTCTGCGCGACCATATCGAACGCGGATCACTGGATCTGTCGGGCTGCCGCGCCGTGGTGCTGGATGAAGCGGATGAAATGCTGGATCTGGGCTTTGCCGAGGATCTGGAATTCATCCTGTCGGCCGCCCCCGAAGACCGCCGCACGCTGATGTTTTCGGCCACCGTGCCGAAAGAAATCGAAAAGCTGGCCGCCAGCTTTCAGCGCGATGCCATGCGGATCATCGCAAAGGGTGAAAGCCGGCAGCATGTGGATATCGAATATCGCGCCCTTTCCGTGGCCAGCCGCGACAAGGAACACGCGATCTTCAACTTGCTGCGGTTCTATGAGGCGAAAACCGCCATTGTGTTCTGCAAGACCCGGGCGAATGTGAACCACCTCTTTGCCCGCATGGTGAACCGCGGGTTCCAGGTTGTTGCCCTTTCGGGCGAACTTTCGCAGACCGAGCGCATGCATGCGCTCCAGGCGCTGCGCGATGGCCGGGCCCGGGTCTGCATCGCCACGGATGTTGCTGCTCGCGGGATCGACCTGCCGGGTCTGGAACTGGTGGTTCATGCGGATCTGCCCTCCAACTCGGAAACGCTGCTGCACCGTTCGGGCCGGACGGGCCGGGCGGGGAACAAGGGTGTGTCGGCGTTGATCGTGCCGCCGGCAGAAATGAAAAAGGCGCAGCGCCTGCTGGCCGGCGCCAAGATCACGGCTGAATGGGGCAAGGCACCCAGCGCCGAAGAAGTGCAGGAAAAGGATGACCAGCGCCTGCTGGATCACCCCGCGCTGAACGAAGCCGCGGGCGAGGATGCGGCCATGGCCGCCACCTTGCTGGAAAAATTCGGGGCCGAAGCGGTGGCCGCCGCCTTTATCCGGCAATGGCGCGAGGGGCGGTCAGCGCCCGAAGTGCTGTCTGACAGCCTGCCGCCGCCCGCGCCCCTGCCGCCGCGCGAACGTGGCGAATTCGGCCCTTCGGTCTGGTTCAGGCTTTCGGTCGGGCACAGTGGCCGGGCCGAGGCGCGTTGGCTTTTGCCCAAGATCTGCGAAGCCGGATCGATTTCCAAGGACGGGATCGGCGCGATCCGCGTGAAGCAGGACGAAACCTATGTCCAGATCGCGGCCCCGCTTGCCGAACGCTTCGGCAAGATGCTGGAAATCGAACGCGATCTGATGATGACCCGAATGGAAGGCGAGCCTGATCTGGATCGCCCCACCACCCGCCCTGCCCGGCCCAGCCGCGAGGATCGTCCAAAGGCGGCCTATTCCCCGAAGCCTTCGCGCATCGTGGAGGAGGACGAGGGCGAAGCTCCCGCCGCCCCTCGCCACAGCTATGAAAAGCGCGAAGATGGGGACCGCAAGCCCTACACCCCGCGCGGTGACGGCGAGCGCAAGCCCTATGCCCCGCGTGAAGCGGCAGAGCGCAAGCCTTATGCCAAGCGCGATGATGGCGATCGCAAGCCCTATACCCCCCGCGACGGGGCAGAACGCAAGCCTTACGCCCCGCGTGACGGGGCAGAGCGCAAGCCTTATGCGAAGCGCGCCGAAGGCGACGCGCCGCGCAAACCTCATGCCGCGCATGACAGCGCGGAACGCAAACCCTATGCCAAGCGCGCCGAAGGCGATGCGCCGAAAAAACCGCGCTGGACACCGGACGACCGGGCCGAAAAACCCGCCTACAAATCTGCCGGGTTCAAAAGCCATGGCGGTAGCCCTGACCGTCCGGCCCGGTCTTCCGGGTTCAAAAGCCACAAATCCGACGCTTCGGCAGATCGCCCGCGCCGCGACGACACGGGTGAGGCGAAGCGGACTTTCGCCCCGCGCGGGGATGATGCCCGCCCCTTTGCAAAGCGGGATGGTGGCAAGCCGGCCGGAAAACCGGCAGGCAAGACGACCGGGTTCAAAAGCCATGGTGCCGAGGGCCGCAAACCCTTTGCCAAAAAGGATGGTGCTGCCCCGCGCCCCAAGGCCGATGCGCGCGATACGTCAAAGCGCTTTGTCCCGCCAAAGGCCAAGCGCTGATCCGCAGCGCTAAAGTCGGTGCAGGATCTGCGAATGCAGGGCGGGGGCGGTTGCGATGACCCCCGCCGTCTGCGCCACGGCGCTGTTGAACAGCAAGGGCCGGCCGTGCCTGTCGGAAACGGTGGCGCCGGCGCATTGGCAGATCAGCGCACCCGCCGCGATATCCCATTCCCAGGTATCGCGGAAGGTCAGCATGCCGTCGAACCTGCCTTCCGCAGCAAGACACAGGCGATAGGCCAGCGAGGTGCGGAAACTGCGCTTCAGATCCGGCACGCCGCGGGGCCAGTGGTCGGGTGTCATGTTGGCGCGGGTGGCAAGGATGCTGGCGCCCGATAACTGCCCGCGCGTGCTGGACCGGATCAGCTGGCCATCCCGCAAGGCAGGGGCGCCGGTTTCGGCTGTGTAAAGCCGCCCCTTTGCCGGCAAAAGCACCGCGCCCGCCACCACCTTTCCTAGCTCGGCTACCGCGACAGAGATGGCAAAATTATCCTCTCCGGCAATGAAGGCGCGGGTGCCGTCAATCGGGTCCACAATGAACACCCGGTCGCGCGACAGGCGGTCGCTGTCATCGGGCGTTTCCTCGGAAAGCCAGCCATAGCCCGGGCAGGCCGAGCGCAAGGTTGCCTTCAAGTGATCGTTCACCGCAAGGTCGGCTTCCGACACCGGGCCATGTTCGCCGCCCTTGTCCCAGACCTTCGGGTCACGCCGGAAAAAGCCCAGCGCGATCTGCCCGGCCTTTTCCAGGGCATCGGTCAGCAGCTGAAGGTCAGGCCCCGGCAAGGGTCATCCCGTCGATCAGCAGTGATGGCACGCGGGTGGACAGATGCGCCCGAGCGTCATTGGCGGGGATGATCCGCATCAGCATGTCGCGCAGGTTGCCCGCGATGGTGCATTCGTTCACCGGATGGCTGATCTGCCCGTTTTCCACCCAGAAACCGGCCGCGCCACGCGAATAATCCCCTGTGGTCGCACTGATCGTGGACCCGATCATCGAGGTGACCAGAAGGCCGGTGCCCATCTGGGCGATCAGATCATCGCGCGTCAGAGCCCCCGGCGTCAGATCAATGTTCGATGTGGCCGGCGAAGGGGGCGACGATACCCCGCGCGATGCGTTGGCGGTCGACGGCATGCCCAGCTTGCGCCCGGTGGCAAGATCCAGCGTCCATCCGGTCAGCATACCGTTTTCCACAATCACCCGGCGCCGGGTCGGCAGGCCTTCGCCATCAAAGGGCCGGCTGCCGGAAATGCGCGGGCGGTGCGGATCCTCCACGACCGACAGGGCCGCGGGCAGAACCTGTTTGCCCAAGGCATCGCGCAGCCAAGTAGCCCCACGCGCAACTGCGGCGCCATTGGCCGCCGACAGCAGGTGCCCAATCAGCGATGAGGCCACACGTTCATCAAAAAGCACCGGGAAAACCCCGGTCTTTGGCTTTGTCGCGCCCGCGCGCTGCACTGCCCGTTCCCCAGCAAGCCGCCCGATTGCCGCAGCATCGGGCATGTCGGCGGCAAAGATCCGGCCCTCGGCGGCCCAGTCACGTTCCATGGCCGTGCCTTCGCCGGTAAAGGCCACCGCCGAAAGCGAATGGGACGTGCGGCCATAGCCACCGGCAAAGCCGTTCGATGCCGCAAGATGCATGGCCCGGCGCGAATAGCTGGCCGAGGCTTCGACCTGACGAATATCAGGGTTTTCCAGCGCGGCCGCCTCGACCACCCGGGCCGCAGCTTCCAGCGCCGCCGCCCCCGGTTCGTCAGCCGGGTCTTCCAGCTCAAGCGCCGCAAGATTCCAGTCACGGGCAATCTGCCCGGCATCCGCAAGGCCCACATGGGGGTCAATCGGCGCTTCGCGCGCCATGGCCACGGCACGTTCCGCAAGGCGCTGGATGGTGGAAGACGAGGTATCCGAGGCCGATACGCAGGCCTGCCGCCCGCCGATCAGCACACGCAGGCCGATTTCTGTGCCTTCGGCGCGTTCTGCCGTTTCCAGCCGTCCAGCCCGGATGTCGATCGAAACCGAGGTGCCGCCCACGGCAATCGCATCAGCCTCGGGTGCCCCGGCACGGCGGGCGGCGGCTATCAGCGCCTCGGTCAACCCGGCAAGATCGGTCATCGCATCATCCTTCCCTGATCCCCCCGAGGTAGTCTGGCAGCGCGCCCTGCGCAAGCCACGACACCGGAAGAAGACGACCGCGCCGAAAACAAAGGCCCCGGAAAGGTTCCGGGGCCCCAGCTTCGCGCAGCATCATCTCACTGCAGGCGCTGACCGTTGGCGTAAAAGCCCTTGTCCTTGAACTCGAGGGTCGAGTTCAGGACATCTTCGCCTTCACCGGGCTTGGCGAACATGGCCATCATCATGCGCGCGCCCATGGCCTGATCCTCCGGGATCAGCCCCATCGCCACCAGCTTGTCGAGCAGCCCGTTGCCACCTTTCAGCGACAGGTCAATCCGGCCGGTGGGGGCGGGCATGCCGTCAAAGGTGACCAGATCGCTATTGTCAAAGGTCAGATCCCCGGTTCCGGTCAGGGCAGCCCCTGCAATGCGGGCCTGAAGATCTGCAATGGAAAGCGTATTCAAAGTGCCCGGAGGGGCTGCGCCAAGCTGGGACATTGCCGCTTCGTCAAACAGATCAACCGCCAGCGTACCTGTACCCTTGGCATCGATCACCAGGGTTGCAGGTTCGCGCGGCAGGGTGGCGGTGGGGTCGATCATGCCCCAGATCTCGTCCGACACCGTCAGATCGACGATCCGGGTAAGAAAGCCGAAGGCCACCGGTTCAATCGATTTCGCCACGGGCATCAGGAAATCAAAGGAAGCCTCGCCATAGTTGATCATCAGCTCCGGAAAGGGAATGTCAGCGCCCGAGATCACCATGCTGACCCCCGTTCCGCCCAGCGCATAACGCAGGTTTTGCGCGTTCATATCGAACTTCAGATGCCCGGATTCATTGGTGGCAGTGATTTTTGCGGGCTTTCCGGCATCCACCACAGCAATCACGAAGCTGCCCGCACCGTAGCCCAGATCAAGGTTCGAGGAGAATCCGGCCTTCAAAGCCTCGGCCAGGTTTTCCATGGCCGCGACACCCAGAAAATTGCCCTCCGACTTTACCCGCAGCCCGGCCAGCGTGCCGTTCACATCGACCGTATTGCCCGCATCGTCCGCGCGTAGGGTGAAAGACAGGTTCTGCGCCTCGATCAGGCTGTCGAGCCGTGAAACCTCGCCTTCCGTCGCCACCAGATAGTTGCCGGTCATCGCCGTAAGGTTAAGTGCCATGTCGGCCAGCGTGGCGCCGTTTTCAATGGCCTGCATCGCCACACCGACCGATGGGCCATCAAGGCGATAAGAGGTTTCGGTGGCATTGCCCCCTGCCACCAGCCGCAGCCCCGGCTGGGTAATGGTAAGGTTCAGTTCCTGTGTCTTGCCATCTTCGGCCGGCATCATCATCCGGACAGGATAGCTGTCGGACATGGTCACTTCGACAGTGCCATCGCCCAGATCACGGAAGCGCACCTCATCCAGCGTACCGTTGACCGTGGCGCCATCCTGATCCATCAGGATCTTCATGTTGCGCACCACCAGCGTATCGCCCTCGCGCGCGACGCTGTCAGACACGATGGCCTGACCATAGGACGCGCCAAGTGTCTGCCAGTTCTGCCAGACTCCTTCGGGCGTGACCTGGGCCTTCACTGAAACACTGCTGATCAACATCACAACGGCGGTCGTGCCCGCCAGATACCACTTTTGCATGAGAAACCCTTTCGTCGGAAAGCTGGCCAACATCCTCATGCTGAGGGGCGCGCCGGTCAAGGGTTTCCGATGGCCGGAAATTCTGTCTATCTGGGGCGAAGATCGACGCCAGGGGGAAGACCATGAACCAGAAAGTTGTTGCAATCACGGGTGCCAGCCGGGGGATCGGGGCAGCTGCCGCAAGGGTCTTTGCCGGGGCGGGCTGGCGGGTGGCCCTGCTGGCCCGGACCGAAGCAGAGATCACCGCCATTGCCGCAACGCTGGGCGACGATGCCATGGCGCTACGCTGCGATGTGGCTGACTGGACCAGCGTTCAGACGGCGCTGCAAACTGTGGTCGCGCGGTGGGGACGGCTGGATACGCTGATCAACAACGCCGGCGTGATCGAGCCGATTTCGCTCCTTGAAGACGTCGATCCTGCCCTGTGGGGCCAGGCCATCGACATTAATCTGAAAGGTGTCATGCACGGCATGCGCGCGGCCATTCCGGTTCTGAAACAGCAGGGTGGCGGCACCATCATCACCGTCAGCTCCGGTGCCGCGCACAATCCCCTTGAAGGGTGGAGCGCCTATTGCGCGGCGAAGGCCGGGGCGGCGATGCTGACCCGGGCCGCGCATCTGGAAGAAGGCGCAAACGGTTTGCGGATCATGGGCATGTCGCCGGGCACCGTGGCCACAGACATGCAGGTGGCGATCAAGGCCAGCGGCATCAACCCGGTCAGCCAGCTTGACCCTTCGGTGCATATCCCCGCGGAGTGGCCGGCCAGATGCCTGCTGTGGATGTGCGGGCCGGGCGGCGATGCCTGGCTTGGCAAGGAGGTGAGCCTGAGGGATGAAGCCATCCGCCGTGCGATCGGGGTAATTGCATGACAGAAATAGACATCACGCAAGAGGGCGGCCTTGTCATCCTGACGCTGAATCGCCCCGAGAAGGCCAACTCGCTGACCCGGGCGATGCTGATGGCGCTGGATGCCGCGGTGGAACAGGCCGCATCGGCGCAGGCGATCATCCTGACGGGCCGGGGCAAGGTCTTCTCAGCCGGGGCCGATCTGGACGAGGCCCGGGCCGGACTTGCGACAGACCCGGTCTGGGAACGGCTTTCCGGGCGGATCGCCGCCCTGCCCTGCCTGACAATCGCCGCGCTGAACGGCACGCTTGCCGGCGGAGCGATGGGGATGGCGCTGGCCTGCGATTTCCGCATTTGCGTGCCGGAGGCACGGTTTTTCTATCCGGTGATGAAGCTGGGTTTCCTGCCACAACCTTCGGACCCAAAGCGCATGGCCGCGCTGATCGGCCGGTCACGCGCCGGGATGATCCTGATGGCCGGGCAAAAGATCGATGCCGAAGAGGCCCGCCTGTGGGGGCTGGTGGACCGGATCGTGGAGCGTGACGATCTGATGGATCAGGCACGGGCCCTTGCGGCCGACGCACTGGCCGCGCGGCCGGAACATGCCGCCGCGATCAAGGCGCTGCTGGGGCCTTCCCGGGCTCCGGAGTGACGGCGCGGATCGTTGCGCCCAGTTGCAGCTTTGGCGTCAGTTCGATCACCTCGCCGCCGATCACACCTCCCGGGCGTTTGCCCGCGATAATGCCCGCAGCCGCGCGGCCGATTTCCAGACGGCAGGCATCCATCGTGGCAAGTTGCCGGGGCAGACCATCCAGAAGCTCTACCCCGTTAAAGCCGGCAAGGCCAATTCTGCCAGGCACATCAAGACCCTGATCAAGGCAGTAAAGAAGCCCCCCTGCCCCGATCATATCATTGGAATAATACAGAAAATCAACGTCCGGCGTCCGCTTCAGCACGGCTTCCGTCATCTCTCGGCCCTTCAGAAGGGCTGATCCGCCGGAATAAAACTCTCGATCGGCCAGTGCCAGACCGGCCTTGGCAAGGGCAGCTTCGAACCCCTCCAGACGCTTGCGCGCGCGGTGGTCATTCGGCATCTGGGTTCCCAGAAAGGCGATCCGGCGGTAGCCGGCGGCAATGATCGCCTCGGCCATCTGGCGCCCCGCCCTGCGATGAGAGATGCCGACGGCGGAGTCGACCGGCTCGCCATCAATATCCATGATCTCGACGATGGGAATGCCGGCCTGCATCATCATGGCGCGGCTAGCATCTGTATGTTCCAGCCCGGCGATGATCAGCCCCGAGGGCCGCCAGCTGAGCATTTCATACAGCACGGTTTCTTCGCGTTCCGGCTGATAGTTGGTCACGCCGACCACAGGCTGCAATCCGGTATCTTCCAACACGTCGGAAATGCCTGTCAGCACTTCGGGGAAGACCATGTTCGACAGCGACGGGATGATCACCCCCACCAGATTGACGCGCTGGCTGGCCAAGGCGCCGGCAATCTTGTTGGGCACATACCCCAGCGAACGCGCCGCCTCCAGCACCCGTTCGCGGGTGGCTTCGCTGACATCGCCCCGATTGCGCAACACCCGGCTGACGGTCATTTCGCTGACACCCGAAGCCTCTGACACATCACGAAGGGTCAGGGTGCGGCGGGGGTCTTGGGTAGGGGGGCGTGTCACCGGGCGCGGGCCTTCTGATGTAGCGTTCCCTTTTCTTGTTAGCGCCAAAGACTCCCCTTGTCCAAGCCAAGTTTGGCTGCTATGTTAACGCTAACAGCCCGCCTCCTGCCGGGTTGGCAATATCCAAAGCGTCCTGCAAGCTCTCAACCCAGACGCAATGGACCCAGAGGGGGAGTGGTGGGCCAAAATTCACTCCCCCTTTTTCTTTGCCCTGCGACTTGATCTGTCAGCGGTTTTTGCCCATGAAGGGCGCAGTGGTCCCGTGGCTCAACTGGATAGAGCAGCCCCCTCCTAAGGGGCAGGTTACAGGTTCGAGTCCTGTCGGGATCACCAGTCAAGACCCCTTTGAATCATCGGAAAAGCGCCAGCTTTGTCCACCACGATGATCCGACAAGGGATCAGAAATCCAGATG
>JALQTL010000343.1 GCA_023260935.1 Paracoccaceae bacterium | reverse complement strand
CGGTAATCCAACTGCCAGCGCAGGATTTCGTCCCACGCATCCTTGCACGCGCCAGTACTGCCCGGCAGCGCAAACAGATAGGTGCCCCCCGCCACGCCACCCGTCGCGCGGCTCTGCACGGCGCTGGTGCCGATCTTCTGCATCGACACCATGGTGAAGACGGTGCCGAAGGCATCGATCTCTTTTTCATAGACATCGCGGTGCGCTTCCACCGTCACGTCGCGCCCGGTCAGGCCGGTGCCACCGGTGGACAGGATGACATCGACCCCCGGGTCGGCGATCCAGTCGCGCAGCCGGGCCGAGATCAGGTCACGGTCATCGGTCACGATGTCACGGGCGGCCAGATGATGCCCCGCTGCTGTCAGCCTTTCCACCAGCGTGTCGCCGGAACGGTCATCCTCGGGGCGGCGGGTATCGCTGACGGTCAGGACCGCGATCCTGACCGGGATGAATTCCTTCGTCTCGTCAATCCGGCCCATCTATCCCCTCTCCATCAAGGCAAGTCGCAGCGCCAGCAGCGCGAATATCCCCGCCGTTACCCGGCCCAGCCAGCGGCCAAAGACCGCCGAGGTGGCAAGGCGGCGCCCCAGATGCCCGGCAAAAAGCCCCACCGCGCCGTTGACCACAAGCCCACCAAAGGAAAACACGACCCCCAGCGTCAGGAACTGCGGCAACACGGCGCGGGTCGGGTCCACGAATTGTGGCAGGAAGGCCAGAACGAACAGGATCACCTTTGGGTTCAGCAGGTTGACCATCAGTGCCTCGCGAAAGGCGCGGGCCGGGGTCAGACCCGACCGAACCGCGCCCCCCGCCAGGCCCCGCGACCGCAGGCCCTGAAACGCAAGCACCAGCAGATAGGCCACACCGCCCCAGCGGATGATATCAAAGGCCATCGGATGCGCGGCCAAAAGCGCCCCCAGCCCAAGCCCCGCTGCCAGCGTATGCGTCATGCCGCCAAGGGCAATGCCGAAATTCGCGGCCATGGCCGCCGCCGGGCCGGACCGCAGCCCCTGCCCCAGACAGAACATCATATCCGCCCCCGGCGTCAGGTTCAGCGCCAGACCGGCGGGCACAAAGGCCAGCAGCACAAGGGGCTCGACCGGCAGCACCGTCGTCACCCCCGCAGCCGCGCCTGAAGCGTCAGAAGATCGGCCCATGCCTCTCGCTTGGCGGCCGGATTGCGCAGCAGATAGGCCGGGTGAACCATCGGCAGCAGCGGGCGCTTCAGCGCCGTCATCCACTTGCCGCGCGATTTCAGGATGCTGCCCTGCCCGGTCAGCGTGATCAACGGCACGTTGCCAAGGGCCACGATCACCTCGGGGTTGGCAAGGCTGATGTGGCGTTCCACAAAGGGCTGCATCATGGCGATTTCCGCTGGCTCCGGATCGCGGTTTCCGGGTGGGCGCCATGGCAGGACATTGGTGATGTACAACGCGCGGGAAGCCTCCTCGGCATCGCGCGTCAGGCCGATGGCGCCGAACATCTGATCCAGCAACTGCCCTGCCCGACCGACAAATGGCCGCCCCTCGATATCCTCGTCGCGTCCCGGGGCCTCTCCCAGAATCAGAACCCGGGCTTCGGGATTGCCATCGGCAAAGACGGTGTTGCGCGCGCCCTTTTTCACCTCGCAATGCTCGAACTGCGAAAGCGCCGCCTGCAAGGCCGCCAGCGAGGGCGCACGCGCGGCAAGCGCGCGAGCCTCGGCCACGGGATCAACCTTTGCGGGGGCATCCGGAACCTCTGGCGCGGCGGGCTGGCGTGTGGTGCCCCTGGCTGCGGGCCGGGCTGCCGGGGCGGGCGGATTAAGTGTTTCGGGCAGGTCATACCGGTTCACCGGCTCATCAACCACGAACTCGTCCACGCCGCAGTCATACTGCCAGCAAAGCGCGGCCAAAGCCGCGTGCCAGTCGCCTTCGATTTCCGCCCTCAGACTCATGGCGCCGACCCTAGACTAGCTTTGGCGCCTTGGGAACGGGCATCCGGCGACCGGGGCACAGCGTCGCGGCCTGCCGGACGAAAGCCCGTTGCCCCCCGCGCGCCCCTTTGGCATAAGCCGCCCATCCCTTGCGATGGAGCGCGCCCATGTCCTTTCGTGCCCGCCACCTTCTTGGCATCGAGCATCTGTCGCCGCAGGAAATCCTTGCCGTCCTTGATCTGGCGGACCGCTATGTCGAACTGAACCGGCGCACGGTCAAGCAATCCGACGTGCTGGCAGGGCTCACGCAGATCAACATGTTCTTCGAAAACTCCACCCGCACGCAGGCCAGTTTCGAACTGGCGGGCAAGCGGCTGGGGGCCGATGTGATGAACATGGCCGTGGCCCAGTCATCGGTGAAAAAGGGCGAAACGCTGATCGATACCGCGCTGACGCTGAACGCCATGCACCCCGACCTTCTGGTGGTGCGGCACGGATCATCGGGGGCGGTCAACCTG
>JALQTL010000328.1 GCA_023260935.1 Paracoccaceae bacterium | reverse complement strand
ACCTCGTCCGGCACATGGTCGGGCAGATCGTTCGACCGCGCGCCCTTGACGTTTTCGTACTGAAAGCACCCCACGCGGTCCAGTTGCGCCTCGTCCAGCCAGTCCAGCAGCGTCTGGAACTCGGCCTCCGTCTCGCCGGGGTAGCCCACGATGAAGGTCGACCGCAGCGTCAGGTCAGGGCAGACCGCGCGCCAAGCGGCGATTTCGTCCAGCGTCTTTGCCGCCGCCGCCGGGCGGGCCATGCGGCGCAGCGTTTCGGGATGGGCATGCTGGAAGGGGATATCCAGATAGGGCAGCACCAGACCATCCGCCATCAACGGAATCAGGTCGCGCACATGCGGATAGGGATAGACGTAATGCAGCCGCACCCAAGCCCCCAGCGACCCCAGATCGCGCGCAAGGTCGGTGATATGGGCGCGGTGTTCGCGCCCGTCGCGGCCCGCGCTGGTGGCGTGCTTCAGATCAACCCCATAGGCGCTGGTGTCCTGACTGATGACCAGCAGTTCCTTCACCCCCGCCTCGACCAGCTTTTCCGCCTCGCGCAGCACAGCGTGGGCGGGGCGCGACACCAGCCTGCCGCGCATGTCGGGGATGATGCAGAACTTGCACTTGTGATTGCAGCCTTCGGAAATCTTCAAATAGCTGTAATGCCGGGGCGTCAGGCTGACACCGCTTGCGGGCAACAGGTCGATGAACGGATCGGGCGCGGGCGGCACGGCCTTGTGGACGGCATCCAGCACCGCCTCGTATTGGTGGGGGCCGGTCACGGCCAGCACCTTCGGATGCGCCTCGGTAATGTAGTCGGGTTCTGCGCCCAGACAGCCTGTCACCAGAACCTTGCCGTTTTCGCGCAAGGCTTCGCCGATGGCTTCCAGACTTTCGGCCTTGGCGCTGTCCAGAAAGCCACAGGTGTTGACGATCACGGCATCGGCGCCCTTGTAATCGGGGCTGATCGCATAGCCTTCGGCGCGCAGCCGCGTCAGGATGCGTTCGCTGTCCACCAGCGCTTTGGGGCAGCCAAGGCTGACCATGCCGATGGTAGGCTGGCCCGGGCGTGCCACATCGGGAACGCTGGCGCGGGCAAGGTCGGGGCGAAGGTTGGGCGGATTTTGCGACATGGGGCGCTGTATAAGGCGGAATCGCGGGGCCGAACAGGGGGCAGAACGGCCCTTGTTTCCCCTTTCGGCCGGCGGGGTTCTCCCCGGCCTGCGGCGCCTTGATCACCCCTTTGGTTCGGCAGGGGCTTGCCGATGCGGGCCTTTTCTTCGGCACGGGGCCGCCCAATGGTTGCACCTGACGCGCGGCGGGGCCAAGCTTGCGCAAAGATGGTTGCAAGGTGTGCGATGCGTTGGGTGATCCGTTCCGTTCTGGCCCTTGGCCTGCTGGTCTTTCTGGCCGTTGCCGCTTTGTTCATGGTGCCGACCGAACGTATCGCGCGGCTTGCGACCGACCGGTTCGACAGCATCACCGGGCGCAGCCTGCGCATCGAAGGCAGCGTCCGCCCGACCCTCTGGCCCACGCTGGGCGTGCGGACCGGAAAGATCACCATCAGCAACGCCGACTGGTCGGACGAACCGCAGATGCTGTCGGCCGAGGCGCTGGATATCGGCATTGACATGGCCGCCCTTTGGGGGGGCGATGTGCGGGTGACGGGCCTGCGCGCCATCCGCCCCCGGATCGTGCTGGAACGTGCCACCGACGGGCGCGAAAACTGGGTCTTCGGCGGGGCGAACGGGGGCACGGCCGCCCCCGGCATGGCGGGCGAGGGCAAACCCTTCACGCTGGATCTGGCCGAGGTGACGGGTGCCGAGGTCTTGTTCATAGACCATGCCGCGGGCCAGCGCTTTGCCGCCTCTGACATCAATGCCAACTTGCGCGTTCCTGCCTTTGCCGGGCCGGCGCAGATGGCGCTGACCGCCCGCATGAACGGCACGCCCCTGTCGCTGAAGGCGACCATCGCGGAATTCGCGGGTTTTCTGGAAGGCCGCGCGGTCGGAATGAAGCTGGTGCTGACGTCCGGCGGGGCAGAGGTCTCCTTTGACGGGCGGGCCGGCCATGCCCCGCTGGCCGCACAGGGCCGGGTGAATGCCGATCTGGCGGATATGGCTGCCATCGCGGCGCTTGCCGGAATGGCCCGTCCGGCCTTGCCTCAGGGGTTCGGGGCCCGCTCTGTGAACTTAGCGGGCGATGTGACGATGACCGAGGCGCAGACCCTGCACCTGCGCGGGGGGCGCCTTGGGCTGGATGGCAACGCCCTTCAGGTTGACGCCGACCTGACGCTGTCGGGCGCCCGCCCGGCCCTTTCGGCACAGGTCTCGGCGGGGCAGCTTGATTTCAGCAGCGTCTCGGGCGGGCAGGGGGGCGGCGCCTCGGGCGGGGTCAAGGCCGAAGGCTGGCCGCGCGAGGCGATCGACGTATCGGCCCTGTCGGCGCTGGACGCGACGGTCGCCCTGTCGGCCGAAGGGGTCAATCTGGGCATGTTGCGCCTTGGCCCCACGAGCGCCAAACTGTCGCTGGACCGCGGGCGCGCCGTGTTCGACCTGCGCCAGATCGCGGCCTATGACGGCTCTGTCAGCGGCCAGTTCGTGGTCAATGGCCGGGGCGGGCTGTCTGTCGGCGGCGACCTGAAGCTTCAAAGCCTGTCGATGCAACCCTTGCTGACCGATCTGGGCGGCTATGACCGGCTGATCGGGCGGGGTGACCTTGCGCTGAAGTTTCTGGCCGTTGGCAATTCCATCGATGCGCTGATGCACAGCCTTTCGGGCAATGGCAGCATCGCGCTGGGCAAGGGAGAGTTGCGCGGGCTGGATGTGGCGGGCATGCTGCGCAACCTTGATCCCGGTTATGTGGGCGAGGGGCAGAAGACCATCTTCGATGCCGCCTCGGCCAGCTTCACCATCGAAAAGGGTGTGCTGTCGAATGACGATCTTTCCCTTGGCGCGCCCTATCTGACGGCGCGCGGGTCAGGGCAAATCGATCTGGGCCAGCGGCTTCTGGATTACCGCCTGCGCCCCACCGCCCTTGCTGCCGCCGATGGTTCGGGCGGGATCATGGTGCCCCTGCTGATCACCGGCACTTGGGCCGCGCCGAAATTTCGTCTGGATATGGAAGGCATCGCCCGCGAAAGGCTGGAGGCTGAAGCCAAGGAACTGGAAGCCCGCGCAAGGGCCGAGGCGAAGGAAGCAGAAGCCCGCGCCAAGGCGGAACTGGAACGTCGCGCGACCGAAGACCTTGGCATTGTCCAGCAAGACGGCGAAAGTCTGGAAGACGCCGCCCGCCGCCGCGCGCAAGAGGCACTGGAGGCCGAGGCCACGCGCGCACTGGGCAGGCTCTTGGGCGGCAACTGACGGGGTGCTTCGGTAAGGGGGCTGCCGATGCGGGCTAACCCTCAAAAGCCCCTCCGCCCGGAAGTCGCCCCCCCGGGAAGCGGCACCTTTGGCGCCGACCCTTTGACAGGGCCATGAAAAACGGCGGCCGAAGCCGCCGGTTTCGTTCAATTTCCGTCCCGCGCGATCAGCGGCGGCGGTCGCGCCTTGCGCTCATCGGCTGGAAGGCCACGCCCACATGTGCCTCGCAATAGGGTTTGCCGGGCAGGCTGGGCAGGCCACAGAACCAGAAATCCTCGGTTGCGGGGTCGCCGACGGGCCATTTGCAGGTCCGTTCGGTCAGTTCCATCAGCGTCAGCTTGCGGGCGCGCTTTTCCACCTCGCGCACCGAAGCCAGAGCCTCGGGGCTGATCTCGTTGGCCGAAGGCTGCGGCGGCAGGGGCTGGCCCGCGGGCACAATCGCCTTGCGGATCGGAAGTGGCGTCACATTCGACGCGGGCGCCGTCGTCGCGGCCGGCGCGGCGGCCGCCGCAGGGGCCACACGCTCGACCGCAGGTTTCGCGGCCACCGGCTCGGGCCGGGCCTCCACCTTCGGCTCGGGCGCGGGCTTTGCGGCCGTGCCCTCTTCTTCGGCCTCGTCCTTGCCTCCGCCCACGCGGTTCGACAGGCCCAGACGATGCACCTTGCCGATCACCGCGTTGCGGGTCACCCCGCCCAGTTCCTTGGCGATCTGGCTGGCCGACTGGCCTTCGGCCCACATGCGCTTGAGCGTCTCGACGCGCTCATCCGTCCAGGACATGGCAAACTCCGCTTTCCGGCTGGTGGCGGTATTGTAACCGCGACGCCCGGGGATACAAGGCGCCATGCCGAAGATCAAGCGGCCGGCGCAAAGATCCCCCCGCCGCCTTCGTGATTTCTGTTTACAGCGCCACCGCCGGGGCGTATCTGATGCGCTATGACCAGACGGCACGCCCTTTCCCGACGTCCCCGACGCTTCTGAGCGGCTGGTTACGCCTGTCCGGGCGCCCTTCGGACATTCCCTTCCATTGACACCTCCCTTGGCCTGCCGCTACGGCTTGGCATTCCCGGTCCGTCGCCCGGGCTGCCCCGCCCGCCGTCACGCCAGATCTGAAAGGCAACTGCCATGATTTCCGCCGTTCTGCCCACCTACAACCGCGCCCCTCTTGCCTTCGTCCGTGGCGAAGGCAGCTGGCTGGAAACCAGGGACGGCAACCGATACCTCGACCTCGGGTCGGGCATCGCGGTCAACGCGCTTGGCCATGCCCACCCGGCCCTGGTGCAGGCGCTGACCGAACAGGCGGGCAAGCTCTGGCATGTGTCCAACGTCTATACCATCCCCGAACAGCAGCGCCTGGCCGAGATGCTGGTGGACCGGACCTTCGCCGATACCGTGTTCTTCACCAATTCCGGCACCGAGGCGGCGGAACTGGCGATCAAGATGGTCCGCAAATACTGGTCCGAGAAGGGCCAGCCCGATCGCATCGAGATCCTGACCTTCGAGGGCGCCTTTCACGGGCGGTCCACCGGCGCCATCGCGGCGGCAGGCTCCGAGAA
>JALQTL010000279.1 GCA_023260935.1 Paracoccaceae bacterium | reverse complement strand
GCGCCGCCTGCCGCTGTCCACCATCGGTTTCATTCAGTTCCTGGCCCCGACGCTTCAGTTCGCCTGCGGCGTCTGGACCGGAGAGCCGCTGACGCCGCTGCGCATGCTGTCGTTTGTCTTTATCTGGGCGGGCGCGACAATGGTTGCACCCCAAGTGCCCCCGCGTGTTGGGCGCGGTCAGCTTTGCACCCAGGTCGAGGCTCGGCTGCATGAGGGGTGGAAACGAAGTCTGCTGCATCGACAGCCCAGCCCTCCGCTTGCGCTCCGGGCGTTCGGGGCTGAAAACAGTCCACCGGACTGTTTTCGCGGGCCAAGGGCCCGCCGCCCCTCACCCCTTCGCCCCATCCTCCCGGGCTGTTTCCCAGAACTCGCCCATCGCCAGAATGCAGGACTTGCCGTCGGTGTAATTCTGCACCAGCGTCCAGTCGCCCTGCGGGTCCGTCCAGATTTCCATCACCATTTCCATGTTGCGCAGGCCCGATCCGGCCAGTGTGGCGCCGTATTGGACGCGCAGCCGTTCCACCAATGTCGCGCGGGGAAAGCAGATCACCTCGGCAATCGGGCCGGCCGCCCATGCGGGCAGCGGCGCCGGGGCAAGGCAGGATGCAACGATCAGGGAAGCGATTCGGTGCCACATGCATGGAATCGTAACACGGCCATGACAGATTTCACGCGGTTTCGCCGAACAGCTCCCTAGCGCCCCGCCTCTTGCCCCGCCTCTTCCCGCGCCCGGGCCACCAGCCAGTCGGCAAACTCCGCCGCCTCGGGGTGCGGATCGCGGCCCTTGGGCACCAGCAGATGAAAGGCCTCGTCAATCGGCAGGTCCAGCGCAAAGGGCGCCACCAGCCGGCCCGCCGCCCTGTCCCCCGCCGCCAGCGAAGACCGCCCCAAGGCCACGCCAACCCCTTGGGCCGCAAGCGCAAAGGCCGCAAGCGAGGTATCCAGATGCAGCCCCTGCCCCGGGTCCACCTGCCGCGCCCCGGCCGCCGCCAGCCAGCGCCCCCAGCCTTCCTGATAGCCCATCACATGCAGCAGGCGCTGGCCGGCCAGATCGCCGGGCGCGCGCAGCCCCGCGGCCATTTCCGGCGCGCAAAGCGGGGTGATGCGATCCCATGTCAGGCGGTGGCTTTCCACGCCTTCCCACCCCCCGGTGCCATACTGGATATCCAGATCGACCGCCTCCCTGTCGAAACTGTCGGTCCACACGGTCGAGATGATGCGCACAGACCGGCCCGGCCGCGCCGCCAGATAGGCCCCAAGCCGGGGCGCAAGCCATGTCACCGAAAAGGAAACCGCGCAGCGCAGCGTCAGTACCTGCCCGCGCCTGCGCCCGAACACCTCACGCGTGCCGGTCGCCAGCCGTTCCAGCGCATCCTGCACCTTGGGCAGATAGGCCTCGCCCATCTTTGTCAGTTCAAGGCTGCGCGGGCGACGCAGGAACAGCGGCTGGCCCAGCCGCAACTCCAGCGATTTCACATGTTTGCTGATGGCCGCCTGCGTCACATGCAGTTCCGCCGCCGCACTGGTGAAGCTCAGCGTGCGGGCCGCGGCCTCGAAGGCGCGAAGCCATGTCAGCGGCGGCAGATCCCGGAAAAGCGAAGTGTCCAACCGAAGCATAACTCCTTGTAGGGGCATTGACCCTGAATACGTCGTTTGACCGCCCCCCGCCAGTGGCCCCATCTGGGCGCATCACCGCAAGGGGTTTGCCGCATGTTTTCCTTCTCTCCCACCGCCCGGGTGCGCCCGTCGCCCTTCTTTGACGCCACCGTCGCCGAAGGCCTCGTTGCGGCCAATGTCTACAACCGCATGATCATGCCCACGTCCTATGGCAACCCCGAGGCGGAATACTGGCGCCTGATCAACGGCGTGTCGCAATGGGATGTGGGGGTGGAACGTCAGGTCCAGCTGAAAGGCCCCGATGCCGCGCGTCTGGCGCAAATCCTGTCGCCCCGCGATCTGTCGACATGTGCCGTGGGGCAGGGAAAATATGTCCCGCTTTGCAACCATCGCGGCACCATCATCAATGACCCGATCCTGCTGAAGCTGGCTGACGATCTCTATTGGCTCTCGATCGCCGACAGTGACATCTGGTTCTGGGCCGGGGCCATTGCCGCCGAACGCGGCCTGAACGTCGAGGTCAGCGAGCCCGATGTCTCGCCCATGGCCCTGCAAGGCCCCAAGGCCGAGGACGTGGTGGCCCATGTGCTGGGCGATTGGGTGCGCGGGCTGAAATACTTCTGGTTCCGGGAAACCGAGATTCAGGGCATCCCCGTCGCCGTGCAGCGGTCGGGCTGGTCAAAACAGGGCGGGTTCGAGATCTATCTGAAAGACGGCACCAAGGGCACGCAGCTTTGGAACATCTTCAAGGAAGCAGGCCAGCCCTGGGGCATCGGCCCCGGCGCCCCCGCCACGGCAGAGCGCACCGAAAGCGGCCTTGTCTCGGTCGGTGGTGATACCGATGACCAGACCAACCCCTTCGAAGTGCGCCTTGGCAAATACGTCGATCTGGATGTGGCCGATGATGTGGTGGGGATCAAGGCCCTGCGCCGGATCAAGGCCGAAGGTGTCAAACGGCATCAGCTGGGCATCATCCTTGACGGCGACGCACCGGCCCCCATGGGGGCACTGCCCGAAGCCATCCTCCGGAACGGAGCCGTCGTCGGCAAGATGACCAACTGCGTCTGGTCCCCGCGGATGCAGGCCAACATCGGCTATGCCTTGATCTCGTCTGCCGTGCCCCCCGGCGAAACGGTAACGGTTCAGCGCAGCGCCGGGCCAGTGACGGGCCGTCTGGTGGAACTGCCCTTCCTCTGATCCGCGATCCATGATCTGACAAGGCAGGGGGGCCACCGCCCCCCTGCCCGCCCCGCAAGAAGGAGACAATGATGACCGATCCGCGCAGCCTGAATCTGACCAACATCGCCCTTGACCTGCACGATGACGGCGTTCTGGTGGCGCGGCTGAACCGCCCGGCCAAGCGCAATGCGCTGAACGCCGAAACGGTCGAAGAACTGGTGACGCTCTTTTCCATGCTGCCCCGCAGCGGCGTGCGCGCGGTCGTGCTGGCGGCGGAAGGCGATCATTTCTGCGCCGGGCTCGATCTTGTCGAACACCACCGCGAAGACCGCAGCCCCGCCGATTTCATGCACCTTTGCCTGCGCTGGCACGAGGCGTTCAACAAGATGGAATACGGCGGCGTGCCCGTCATCGCGGCGCTGAAGGGCGCCGTCGTGGGCGGCGGGCTGGAACTGGCCAGCAGCGCGCATATCCGCGTGGCCGATGCCTCTACCTACTTCGCCCTGCCCGAAGGCCAGCGCGGCCTTTTCACCGGGGGCGGCGCCACGATCCGGGTCGCGGGCCTTGTCGGAAAGGCGCGGATGATCGACATGATGCTGACGGGGCGCATCTACAAGGGGCAAGAGGCGGTGGATGTGGGGCTGACGCAATACCTTGTCGAAGGCTCCAGCTTTGACACCGCGCTGGAACTGGCCCGCCGCGCGGCCCAGAACCTGCCACTGACCAACTTCGCCATCTGCTCGGCCATCAGCCACATGGGCAACATGTCGGCGCTTGATGCCTCCTATGCCGAGGCTGTGGTGGCGGGCGTTGTCAACACCCAGCCTGCCGCACGCGCGCGCCTTGCCGCCTTTGCCGATGGTTCGGGCCCCCGCATCCGCGGATGAAGCGGCGGCTTGACCGCCGCCACAACCCGGCCCTACCCTGCCGGCATGACAGTCCTTTCCCCCGCCCGCGATGCCTTCATCCGAAACAGCTTCGCGCGGCAATCGGCCATGGCGACGATCCGCGCCAGCCTGCACCATCTGTCACCGGGGCAGGCCGAAATCCATCTGCCGGTCTGGGATGGCATCCTGCAACAGGTGGGCTTCGTGCATGGCGGCGTGGTGGGAATGATCGCCGACAGCGCCGCAGGCTATGCCGCGCTGACCCGCGCCCCCGAAGGGGCCGAGGTGCTGACGGTGGAATACAAGATCAACATGATGGCCCCCGCCACCGGCACCAGCCTGCTGGCCCGGGGCCGCGTCATCCGCGCGGGCCGCACGCTGATCGTCACCACCGCCGAAGTGCTGGCCCTGTCGGACACAGGCCAGAAGACCTGCGCCATCATGCAGCAGACCATCATGGTGGTTCCCCAAGGCTAGGGCCGCGCAAGCATTGACACGCCCCCCTCCCCGGCCCCAGATCACCCCAGAGCGGGAGAAGACCATGACCGAATTCGATGCCGAACTGCACAGCCGCCTGACGCGCTATGCCGCGATCGACAGCCAAAGCGACGAAACCTCTGAAACCGCGCCGTCAACGGCGATCCAGTGGGATATCCTGCGCCTGCTGCGCGATGAGCTGGCCGAAATCGGGGCCACGGATGTGACCCTTACCGATTACGGCACGGTGCTGGCCACCATCCCCGGCACCGCCCCCGGCCCGACCCTGGGCTTTCTGGCCCATATCGATACCGCCCCGCAATTCAACGCAACCGGGGTGAAACCCCGCACCATCAAGGGCTGGAACGGCGGCGACATCACCTTCCCCGATGCGCCGGGCCTTGTGCTTTCGCCAAAGGACTTTCCCTATCTGGCCGAAAAGCAGGGGCATGACATCATCACCGCCTCGGGCACCACGCTTCTGGGCGCGGATGACAAGGCCGGCGTCGCCATCATCATGACAGCCGCCCGGCACCTGCTGGCCAACCCGCAGATCGCCCGCCCCACCCTGCGCATCGCCTTTACACCGGACGAGGAAATCGGCCGCGGCGTTGACAGCCGGCTGCCAAAGGATCTGGCCGCCGATTTCGCCTATACCTTCGATGGCGGCGCCGTGGGCGAAATCGAATATGAAAGCTTTTCCGCCGATGGGGCGGTTGTCACGGTCAAGGGCGTCTCGATCCATCCCGGCTATGCCAAGGGCAAGATGGTCAACGCCCTGCATCTTGCCGCCAAGATCATCGATGCCCTTCCACATGCCACCATGACCCCCGAAACCACCGAGGGCCGCGAAGGCTTCATCCACGTCTACGAATTGGCCGGCGGCAGCGCCGAAGCTACCTTGCGCTTCATCCTGCGTGACTTTGAACGCGACGGGCTGGCCGCCAAGGGCGAGCTTCTGAAAACCGTCTGTGCCGCCGTGCAACAGGGCGAGCCGCGCGCCGAAATCACCTGCACCATCCGCCCGCAATACCGCACCATGCGCTATTGGCTGGAAAATGACATGACACCCGTAGATCTGGCCCGCAAAGCCGCCCGCAAGATCGGGGTGGAACCGGTCAGCGTGCCCATTCGCGGCGGCACCGATGGATCACGCCTGACGGAAATGGGCATCCCCTGCCCCAACCTCTTTACCGGCATGCAAAACATCCACGGCCCGCTGGAATGGGTTTCGGTGCAGGATATGGCGGTGGCCACCCGTCTGATGCTGGAACTGGTTCAGGAAGCGGCGGGGTGATCTCGCCCTATCTGGCACCCGGCTTTTATGAAAAGGCCCTGGCCGCAGGCCGCCACCGCGATATCGTGGGCGGGCGCTGGGATGAAACCGGCCGCATCCAGATGCAGATCCTGCAAGAGGCGGGGATGGAACCGCATCACCGGCTGGTCGATATCGGCGCAGGTTCCATGCGCCTTGGCTGCAAGGCCGTGCCCTTTCTTCACCCGGGCCATTACTGGGCCTCGGATGCCAGCCTTGCCCTGATGCAGCGCGGCCGGGCGGCGGAATTGCCCGATCCCGGCCGCCTGCCAGAAAATCATCTGATCGGGGACGCGGCCTTTGCCCTGCCCGGCCTTCCCCCGGACATCGATTTCGCCATCGCCTTCGGTGTCTTCACCCATCTGCCCGAACCCGTGGTCGCCGCGGCCCTAGCCAGCCTGCGCCCGCGTCTGGGGGCGGTGCGGGCCTTCCTCTTCACCGTCTTCCTGCGCCCGTCCGAAAGCAGCGGCGCCTTCCGTCAGGCCGACGGCGTGGTGACGCATGACACCCGCCCCCCCTATCACCTGCCCGAAGCCCGACTGCTGGCGCTAACAGCGGCCGCAGGCTGGAAAGCCCAACGCCACAAGGTGCTTTTGCCCCGCGGGCAGGCCCTTTTCATCGCCCTGCCCGATCCGGCAGCCCCCGGCGCGAATCAGACGGCGACCAGTGATCACAATTCCCCTCAGGCGCTGTGATCACACGCTTCATTGCCGTGATCACAGCCTCAAATCATGTGATCACAAATGTCGGATTTCCCCGCCGTTTTCCCGCCTGTTGGGAAATCGCGTTTTGTGGGTGCCGGGTTCCATGGCATCACGCTCGAAATTCGAACAGCCGAGGGACGACCGATGAACATCCACGAATATCAGGCAAAAGCCCTGCTGCGCCAATACGGGGTTCCGGTTTCGGATGGCCGCGTCGTCATGCGCGCCGAAGAAGCCAAGACAGCCGCAGGCGAACTGGATGGCCCGCTCTGGGTGGTCAAAGCGCAGATCCACGCCGGCGGCCGCGGCAAGGGCAGCTTCAAGGAACCCGAAGCCGGTGAAAAGGGCGGCGTCCGCCTTGCCCGCAGCGTGGAAGAGGCCGACCAGTTCGCCCGCCAGATGCTGGGCCGCACGCTTGTCACCATCCAGACCGGCCCCGCCGGCAAGCAGGTGAACCGCATCTACATCGAAGACGGCTCGGATATCGAACGCGAACTCTACCTCGCCGTTCTGATCGACCGCAAATCCAGCCGCATCTCCTTCGTTGCCTCCACCGAAGGCGGCATGTCGATCGAGGACGTGGCCCATGACACGCCCGAAAAGATCCTCTCCTTCACCGTCGATCCGGCCTCGGGCCTGTCCGATTTCCACGGCCGCCGCGTGGCCTTCGCCCTTGGGCTGACCGGCCCGCAGGTCAAGCAATGCGTGGCGTTGGTGAAGAACCTCTATCGGCTGTTCATCGAAAAAGACATGGACATGCTGGAAATCAACCCGCTGGTGGTGATGACCGACGGCAACCTGAAATGCCTTGACGCCAAGATGGGCTTTGACGGCAACGCGCTGTACCGCCATGGCGACATCGCCGCCCTGCGCGACGAAACGGAAGAAGACCCGAAGGAACTCGCCGCCTCGAAGTTCGATCTGAACTACATCGCGCTGGATGGCGAAAACCCTAAAAATATTAAGGATGAGTTCTCTCAAGAAATAATCGAGAGATTTCATGATCATGAGGGGTACTTAAGAGCAAAAAAAGATTTTGAACAAAGGTCATCAGGCCAAGCTCCTGATGAGGTTCCAGAATTTAAACTGAATAAGCAGGACA
>JALQTL010000276.1 GCA_023260935.1 Paracoccaceae bacterium | reverse complement strand
CCACGCGCCCCGGCAAGGTGCAGGCCGTGGCGGGGGTGGCCGATACGCTGGATCTGGGCGCCCATCCGCCGAAGGGGGCGGTGCCTGTCCTGCAGATTCATGGCACGGCCGATAGCCGCGTGCCCTTTCAGGGCGGGCCTTCGGGGGACGGGCTGACGGGCGCGTCCTTTACCCCGGTGGAAAAGGTGATCGCGGCCTTTGCCGCCCGCTTTTCTGGTCTTTTGCGCCAGGATCGGGTCATCGACCCTGTGCAGGACGGCACCAAGGTTCTGGAAACCACCTGGCAACAGGGGAAAAGGCCGGTGATCCGGCTGCTGAAAATCGAAGGCGGGGGGCATGTCTGGCCCGGGGGGCGGCGCGCGAAACGCCAGCCCGGTGCCACGGGCGATATCGACGCCACGGCCGAAATCCTGCGGTTCTTCGGGGAAAACCCCTGATTCAGACCTGAGTTACACCCGGCCCAGCTTTGCCAGCCGTGCCGCGCGCAGACGTTCGAAATCATCGCCCGCGTGATAGGACGACCGCGTCAGCGGCGTGGCCGAGACCATCAGGAACCCCTTGCCATAGGCCGCCGTCTCATAGCCCTTGAATTCCTCGGGCGTCACGAAACGGTCAACCCGGTGATGCTTGGGCGTGGGCTGAAGATATTGGCCGATGGTCAGGAAATCCACATCGGCACTGCGCATGTCATCCATCACCTGCAAAACGCCGGCGCGGTCTTCGCCAAGTCCGACCATGATGCCGGATTTGGTAAAGATCGTCGGATCGATCTCTTTCACCCGTTGCAGCAGGCGCAACGAATGGAAATAGCGCGCACCCGGCCGCACCTCCAGATACAGCCCCGGCACGGTTTCCAGATTGTGATTGAACACATCGGGCTTGGCCTCGACCACCTTGGCCAGAACGTCATCGGCGCATTTGAGGAAGTCGGGGGTCAGGATCTCGATCGTGGTCTGGGGCGAGCGGTGGCGGATGGCGCGGATGGTCTGGGCGAAATGTTCGGCCCCGCCATCGTCAAGATCATCGCGATCGACGGATGTGATGACCACATGTTTCAGCCCCAATTCGCTGACCGCATGGGCCACGCGACCGGGTTCAAAGGCATCCAGCGCCTGCGGCTTGCCGGTGGCCACGTTGCAGAAGGTACAGCCCCGGGTGCAGATCTCGCCCATGATCATCATGGTGGCGTGGCCCTGGCTCCAGCATTCGCCCACGTTGGGGCAGCCCGCCTCTTCGCAGACCGTCACCAGCTTTTTCGACTTCAGGATGTCACGCGTCTGCTTGTAGCCTTCCGAGGTGGGGGCCTTCACGCGGATCCATGCCGGCTTCTTGGGCTGGGCGTTGTCGGGACGATGCGCCTTTTCGGGGTGACGCTGGTCGGGAACCTTGAGATCGCGCAACGGTTTTTCCCCCCTTGCCTGCGGATGATCCCGAAATAGTCCGAAACCGAAGTCTGCGCAATGGACAGACCCATGCAGAAAGGTCGCGGCCCCTTGCGCGCTGCACGGGCCAGATCTGTAAGGGATGATCGTAAATCGGGTCGGGGGGATTGCGCGGGCCTTCGGGCTGAAGCTGGCGTCCCCTCACCCGTGGGCATCAAGGTGACGGGCGTGTCGGTCAACCCGGGGCGGTCCATCGGGCCGGCGCCTGGTCCGGGGAAAGGCTTTTGCCGACCGGTGAGGGCATTGCCGCCCCGCTGGCCGGGCTTGTCTGGAATGCCGGGCTGAAAGGTTGCATCGCACCGCAAATGGAAAGGGTGGCACGGGGCCACCCTTTCCTGCATCTGGCTCAGCCGATCATGTTGCCACCCGGCCCCCGGGTTTCGTCATAGTGGCGCTTCAGCCGTTGCAGGGCGATGCGAAGCACCACCTTGCCCGACCGGGCGGCCCATCCCATCCGGCGTTCGGCCGTTTCGATGCCTTCCAGAAAGCAGCAGACCCGCAACGCCACATCGCCCAAGCCCGGCCCCAGATCGCGCAGCGCATTGGCCACCCTTTCGCGCGCGCGGCCCGGGCCTTCGCCCTGCCCCGCATCGGGACGGAAAGCGCCGCGGTCCCCCCCTGTCAGGAAGCGTTCCCAGTTCTGCGCCACGCGCGGGCCCATCTGCGCCAGTTCGAAATCCTCGCGCAGGCGTTCGGCGGCCTGAATCAGATCGGCCGTCAGGAAGGGTTTGCCATCCTTGTCGCGCCGCCGGCCCAGAACGGCGATCGGGCTTTCGGCGATATTCACACGCAGCCGCCGGCTTTGCCCGCCTTCGGCGACCGAGCGTTCTGACCAGATGCGGTGTTGATCAGCAAAGGGGGTGATGGCCTCGGCCATCCCGGCCACCTCGTCCTGACGGGCGCGGTCGGCCTCGTCGATCAGTTGCTTGAGCATGCTGCGCCCGGCCGGCGTGATCTCATAGGCCGAAACCTTGCCCTGCCGCTTGCAGGTGATCCATTCCTTCAGGGCAAAGGCCTGTGCCAGTCCGCGGTCCACCACCGCCGTGCGGGCGGTCTGGCCATCAGGGAATTCGCGCATGACCACGGCCTTTTCCATGTTCGGCGCCACGGCCATCACCGCACCCGGTTCGGCCAGCCGGCGCAAGACCCGCCGCCCCTCGCGTGCCAGCGTTGCCTCGTCAATCCGAAGGCCTTGCGGCCGGACCGTCATTGTCATGGGGGATATCTCCTTGCTGTCTGGATCACCTGAACGGTCTTCAAGAAGGGCCAGGGCCTCATCTATCAGCGGATCCTCTCGGCGCAGCTCACATCGGCGCACCTTGCGCATCACCGTCGAGGCATGGGCCCCTTCGCGGCGTGCAAGTTCGCGGAAGGAAATGCCCGCCCCGGTATGGCCCAGATACAGGCGAACGGATTCGGGCAACCAGGTGGGCAGCAAGGGATCGGCAGTCAGGTTCGGTTTCATTGTCGGGTCCGTTCCGCCGGGCAGTCATCGTCCCTCATTTTGTGCAACCTTTGATAGATGCGGCAATCTGGGGGTATAATTCGGCGGTTCTGGGGATAATTTTGAGAAAATATGAAGTAAAATCCAAGGCAGCGCGCGGTTGGCACGGCATTTGTGCAACGCAGGGTTGTGTCGGGTAGCGTCACCGCTCTACAACCAGAAGGTGCAACATGACGCATATCGCCACCCTCCTTTCCTCGCTTCGCCGTCCGCGCATGCTGATCCGTGCGGCCCGTTTCGGGCAAAGCGATTATCGCCGTGACCGTGACCTGCGCCGGTTGGTCGTCTGGCCCGCCTCGCCCGAGGCCGCCGTCCAACAGCTTCTGGAAGAGGAAGGCCGGCTTGAACGGATCCGCCAGAACGGCGATGCCGCCTACTCGGTATCGCGCCATATCGAGGTGCTGATCGCGCTGATCGCCGAGGCCCGCAGCCTGCGCGCGCCTGCCTGACAAAAAGGGAAAGGCCCGCGTCTGGCGGGCCTTTCCGAAGCTTCGGCGGTGATCGCGGTCAGATGAAGGCGTCCGGCATCGAAGCCTTCTTGCGCGCCACATAATCGTTCAGCGCGTCATGGATGCCTTCGTCCAACACGGGGGCCTGGTAATCGCCCAGCAGTTTCTTGACCCGTTCTGCCGCCAGCGTTTGCGTATCGCGCGCGCCTTCCTCGTCCCATGTTTCGAAGGGCTTGTAGTCCAGCAGGTCAGACCGCCAGAAGGCCGACTTGAAATTGTCCTGCGTGTGCTGGCAGCCCAGATAGTGACCACCCGGCCCCACTTCCCGGATCGCGTCCAAGCCCTGCCCGTTTTCATCCATGATGATTCCCTTGGCCAGATGGTGCAGCGTGCCCAACTGGTCGGCGTCCATCACGAACTTTTCGTAAGACGACACAAGGCCCCCTTCCAGCCAGCCGCAGGCGTGCAGCATGAAGTTGACGCCCGACAGCAGCGCCATGTTCAGGCTGTTCGACGTTTCATATGCCGCCTGCGCATCGGGCAGTTTCGATCCGCAGAACGACCCACCGGACCGATAAGGCAGGTTCAGACGCCGGGCCAACTGCCCTGCGCCATAGGTGATGTGGGCGGCTTCCGGCGTGCCGAAGGTGGGCGCGCCCGAGTTCATGTCGATGCTGGTCACAAAGGCGCCAAAGATCACCGGCGCGCCGGCCCGGACAAGCTGACTGTAGGCCACGCCTGCCAGCACCTCGGCCAGCACCTGCGTCAGCGTGCCCGCCACCGTCACCGGCGCCATGGCGCCGCCCACGATGAAGGGGCTGATGATGGCGGCCTGATTAGCTTTGGCGTAAACTTCCAGCGCGCCCATCATGATGCCGTCAAAGGTCAACGGGCTGTTGATGTTGATCAGGCTGGTCATGACCGTATTCTGGTCGACGAAATCGGCACCGAACAGGATCTTCGACATCTCGACCGAATCCTCGGCCCGCACCGGTTCTGTCACCGACCCCATGTAAGGCTTGTCCGACAGGGTCATATGCGCCAGCAGCATGTCCAGATGGCGCTTGTTCACCGGCACATCCGTCGGCTCGCAGACCGTGCCGCCGGAATGGTGCAGCCATTTCGACATCTGGCTCAGCTTCACGAATTTCTCGAAATCGGCCATCGTGGCGTAGCGTCGACCGCCCGCCTCGTCACG
>JALQTL010000167.1 GCA_023260935.1 Paracoccaceae bacterium | reverse complement strand
GCCAGCATGACCAGCAGGTGATACAGCACATCCGCCGCTTCGGCCGTCAGTCGGGCTCGGTCGCCCTTTACCGCCTCGATGATCGCCTCGACCGCCTCTTCGCCGAACTTCTCGGCACATTTCTCGGGGCCCTTCGACAGCAGTTTGGCAGTCCAGCTGGTTTCCGGGTCGGCCCCCTTGCGGGTGGCAATGGTGCTGGCAAGGCGATCAAGGGCGGTCATGTCAGCCTCATCGGAATACCCGCGGCGGCCATGTGTTCCTTGGCCTGACGGATGGTGAAATCGCCGAAATGGAAGATCGAGGCGGCCAGCACGGCCGAGGCCCCGCCCAGCTTCACGCCTTCGACAAGGTGATCCAGTGTGCCCACCCCGCCGCTTGCAATGACGGGGATGGAAACAGCATCGGAAATGGCGCGGGTCAGCGGCAGGTTGAACCCGGCGCGCGTGCCGTCACGGTCCATGCTTGTCAGAAGGATCTCCCCTGCCCCCTTGGCCGCGACCTTGCGGGCGAATTCGACCGCGTCAATGCCCGTGGGCCTGCGCCCGCCATGGGTGAATATCTCCCATTTCCCGGGCGAGACGGTCTTGGCGTCGATGGCCACCACGATGCACTGGCTGCCGAAACGTTCGGCCGCCTCGGCCACCACATCGGGGTTGGCCACGGCCGCCGAGTTGAACGACACCTTGTCAGCCCCCGCCAGCAGCAGCGCGCGCACATCCTGATGCGTGCGCACCCCGCCCCCCACCGTCAGCGGCATGAAGCATTGCTCGGCGGTGCGGGTGACCAGATCGAACATGGTGCCACGATTTTCATGGGTGGCGTGAATATCCAGAAAACACAGCTCGTCCGCGCCGGCGGCATCATAGGCGCGCGCGGCTTCCACCGGATCACCCGCATCGCGCAGATCGACAAAGTTCACGCCCTTGACCACGCGGCCATCGGCCACATCAAGGCAGGGTATGATCCGGGTTTTCAGCATGGTCGCGCGGCCCTTGGCTTATAATGGGCTGTTTTATGGCCAAATCCCGGCAGAGGCCAGAGCATAGAGCCCATTGGTTCCGGGGATGGAGCCGTGGAACGATGAAAAGACTGCCCCTGGCCGGCGGCCTTCTTGCGGGCCTTGGTACAGGGGGCGCCGGAAGCTAGGCCCGCAGCAGCGCCAGCGCGGCCGCAAGATCGATGGCACCGTCATAAAGCGCGCGGCCGGAAATGGCGCCGGCGATCACCCCGGTGTCGCGCAGGGCAACAAGGTCTTCCATGCGCGACACGCCACCGCTGGCAATGACGGGGATGGAAACGGCGCAGGCCAGCGCCTCGGTCGCGGCGATGTTGGGGCCCTGCATCGCGCCATCACGATCAATGTCGGTATAGATGATGGCGGCAACGCCTGCATCTTCGAAGCTGCGGGCAAGGTCCGTGGCCTGAACGGTGGTTTCCGTGGCCCAGCCCTTTGTCGCGACAAAGCCCTTGCGGGCATCGATGCCAACCGCAACCTTGCCCGGGAAGGCCTTGGCGGCCTGACGCACCAGATCGGGGTTTTCAACGGCGACAGTGCCCAGGATCACCCGCGCCAGCCCGCGCGACAGCCACATCTCGATCGTCGCCATGTCGCGGATGCCACCGCCAAGCTGGGCGGGCACCGTGACGCGGGCCAGAATCGCCTCGACCGCGGCGGCATTCACGGGCTGGCCGGCAAAGGCGCCGTTCAGGTCCACCAGGTGAAGCCATTCGCATCCCGCCGCCTGAAACTTGGCCGCCTGTGCGGCCGGATCATCACCGAAAACGGTGGCTGCCGACATCTCGCCGCGCAGCAGGCGCACGCATTTGCCGTCTTTCAGATCAATGGCGGGGTAAAGGATCATCGGGGGCACCTCTGGCATTTGCGCCCCTTTGGCATGGGTCTGCCCGGATGCCAAGCCCCCTGCCGCCGGAACACGACCCAACGTCACGCTTGATCGGGCACAGCGACTTGGGAAAATGAAACATCAAGGGGGGAGGAGACCCAACATGAAAGCGATCATTCTTGCCGCAGCGCTGGCCCTTGCGGGGGGCGTGGCACTGGCCGATCCGGTGGAAGGCCTATGGCAGACGCAGGAAGACGACGGCGCCTATGCCCATGTGACGATGCAGCCCTGCGGGCCGAAGTTTTGCGGCGTGATCAGCCGCACCTTCAAGGCCGGGGCGGAATACAAGTCTGAAAACCTTGGCAAGAAACTGGTCATCGACATGGAGCCCCAGGGCGATGGCAAATACGAGGGGCAGGTCTGGCGGCCATCGAACGACAAGGTCTATTACGGGACCATCGCGCTGAACGGCAACAG
>JALQTL010000087.1 GCA_023260935.1 Paracoccaceae bacterium | reverse complement strand
CAAGGGAACAAGCTGTTCGCTGCGGGTATTGATTGGCAGGTCTGACAATGACAGCGATGCCCCGTCTGGTGGGGTCGGGGAAGTTTCTCAGGGCAGTTCCGAAAATGACATCATGGATGGCACGGGCCTGAACGACCTGCTTCTGGACGGCCGCGGCGGTGACGATATGGTGGGTTATGGGGGCAATGACATTCTGGTTGGCGAGTTCGGGTCCGATACGCTTTTCGGCTGTGCCGGGGTGGATGATTTCGCCGTGCAGCATTTCAGCGGCGATGACGCGGTGATGATCGGCGATTTCGACCCTGACACGGAGACGCTGACGCTGATCCAGCCGAACCCTGCCACGGCGGTCATTGCCTTCAGCCGGACGGGATGCCGGGGACACAGGTTCTTGTCGATGGGCAGGCAACGGCTTATGTCCTTGGATGCAGTGCTGCAGAACTGGCGGCAAACGGATCGCCCTGGCTGTTCCTTGAACAGTCGTAACCGGCCCCCGGGGGGGCGTTCACGCGGCGGCGCCAGACTATGCCGGCCCCCGGCCGTGGGAGACAACCGATGACCAAGATCGACGATCAGACCCGGATCGAACTTGAAGCCGCCGCCTTTCGTGCGCTGATCCACCATCTGATGGAAAAACGCCCCGATGTGCAGAACATCGACCTGATGAACCTTGGCGGCTTCTGTCGCAACTGCCTGAGCCGCTGGTATCAGGAAGCAGCGAACGCGCGCGGGATCGAGATGGGCAAGGATGAGGCGCGCGAAATCGTTTATGGCATGCCCTATGCCGACTGGATCGCGCAGAACCAGACCAAGGCTGACAGCGCCAAGAAGGCGGCCTTCCGCACCGCTTTTGAACAGAACGTCGGGGGCGATATGCCCGAAGGCGGCCGCGGTTAAACGGCAGCCTTGCGCATTTCTTCCAGATAGATCTCGCGCATCCGGGCGGCCACGGGGCCCGGCTTTCCGCTGCCCAGATCCTTGCCGTCGATCTGCACTACCGGCATCACGAAGGCCGAGGCCGAGGTGATGAACGCTTCATCCGCATCCTGCGCCTCGGCGATCGAGAAGTTGCGTTCTTCCACCTCGAACTGCGCTTCCCTGGCAAAGCGCAACACGGCCGCGCGGGTGATGCCGTGCAGGATGTCATGCGAAAGTTGGCGGGTGATGATCTTGTTGCCCTTGACGATATAAGCGTTGTTCGAGGTGCCTTCAGTCACAAAGCCGTCTTCGACGAACCAGGCATCATCGACGCCGGCTTTCTTGGCCATCATCTTGCCCATCGACGGATAGAGAAGCTGCACCGTCTTGATGTCCCGGCGGCCCCAGCGCATGTCGGGGATCGAAATCACCTTCCAGCCGGTCTTGGCGGCGGGGCTTTCGGCAAGGCCGGGCTTCGACTGGGTGAACAGGACCACGGTTGGCGGCAGATCGGCGGCGGGATAGGCGAAATCGCGGTCGCCCGGATTGCCGCGCGTGACCTGAAGGTAAACCATACCGTCCACGATGCCGTTGCGCGCCACCAGCTCGCGGTGAATGGCCAGCCACTCATCGTCGGAATGGGGGTTGGTCATTTCCAGCGCGTCCAGCGACCGGGCAAGGCGCCGGCAGTGGCCGGCAAAATCGATCAGCTTGCCGCCCAGCACCGACGTCACCTCGTAAACGCCATCCGCCATCAGAAAGCCGCGGTCAAAGACAGAAACCTTGGCTTCGGTTTCGGGCAGGTAGTCGCCGTTCACAAAGACGGTGCGGGTCATGGTCATCCCCAGAGTTGGGCTGTTGGCGGGTGAATGCCCTGATCGTCGAAAAGGGCGGGCGTGTCGCGGTCTTGGGCCAGAAGCAGCGGTCCGTCAAGGTCCGAGAAGGCCGCGCCCTGTGCCACCAGCGTGGCGGGGGCCATGGCCAGCGAAGACCCGACCATGCAGCCCACCATCAGCGTGAAGCCCATCTCACGCGCAAGCTGGCGGCTGGCAAGCGCTTCGGTCAGGCCGCCGGTCTTGTCCAGCTTGATGTTGACCGCATCGTATTTTCCCACCAGCCCCGCAAGGCTTTGCCGATGGTGACGAACTGATTGCGGACCTGCTGCCCCTCCCCAGTAACTTCTTCACGGGCAAGACTCCGGCGTCGATCACTCTGGTTCCCGGGTCTGCCGGCGTGGGCAACGAACGGGTGAGCTTCAGCCCGTACATCCTGATCGGCTTCAGCAGCCCGAACCAGGTGATGAAGGTTAGATTCGACGGTGGCGGGAACGCCACCTCTACCGAACTTCTCGGGCCGTCCGCCGGCATCAGCGCGGACAGGCT
>JALQTL010000056.1 GCA_023260935.1 Paracoccaceae bacterium | reverse complement strand
CCAAGGGCTGACGGAAACCATGCACCGATCCAAAGCACAAAAGCGAGGGGAAGAACTGCCCGGGCCGCAGATTCGCGCCCGGTCAGGCAGGGAAGGCCCCCGGAACTGCCGTTTTTGCAGGCAGAACGCGCGCCGGGTTTGACGCGCCGCTGTCAGATGCCCGTGCCGCCTGATCCCGGCCGGTCAGCGCAGCGGGCGGCGCATCCGGTTCAGCAGCCCGTCTTTCAGCACGAACTGGTGGTAGAGCCCGCCGGCCACATGCAGGGCGATCAGCGCCAGAAGCGCCACTTTCAGAACCTCATGCGCCTCTGCCGCCAGCCCGACGCCAAGAAACCACGCCACCGCCCCGCTGACCGGCATCAGCACCATCAGCGCATAAAGCCCCAGATGGGTCAGTCGCGCCACCATTTCCTGTGCCCCGCCCCCGGTTACGGCTGCGGGCACCGCCGCCCCGCGCCGCAGGTAAAGCCGCCACAGGACCAGCAACAGAACCAATCCGCCACCCGCCACATGCGCAAGGATCATTGGGTCGAAGGCCACGGCAAGGCCTTGACGCGTGGCGCGCCAAGCGCCGGAAATCGCATCTTCAAAGACGAACTGCTGCAAGATCACCAGTGCCGCCAGCCAGTGCAGCGCGATTTGCAGACGCGAATAGCCGACCTCGGCCGGGGTATGTTGGTGGTGCGGTTTCGCGGCGGGGCGGGTCATGGCGCTTTCCTTTTTGCGAAGGCGGTGACAGGGCCAAAATAGGTGGCCTGTTTTCTTGCTGGCAATGCATGTTAGCCTAGGCTCGCTATCGCTTGGACACAATGCCGCCGGTTGCGTCGAACAAGGGTGGGACATGATGACACGGGCCACCAAAGGCAAACGCAGGGCAGCGGGGCTTGCCATCGGCTTTGGCCTTCTGACCATCCTGTCGGGCGGCGCGGCACTTCGCGGCATGGCAGACATGGGGGCGGTAGTCCCCTTCGTGCTATGGTTCAACTTTGGCGCGGGCTTTGCCTATGTGCTGGCCGGGGCGCTGTTATGGCGCAACAGCCGATGGGCCTTTCCGCTGGCGCTGGCGCTGTTTCTGTCCACGGCCGGGGTCTTTGCGGCCTTTGGCCTGCGGGTGGCACAAGGCGGCGCCTTCGAGTTGCGGACCGTCTGGGCGATGACGCTGCGCTGCCTGTTCTGGGGTGGGATGGCATGGGTCGCCCGGCCCCCGCGGGCAGAGGTTCAGCCCGCGTCGCCACGCCGATAGGCGCTGGCAAAGCCCTGAAGCAGATGGCGCGAAAACGCCTCGGCCACGGGCGAAGGCATGCGGTCGGCCGCGGTGACCATCACCACCTCGCGCTTCAGTCGTGGCTTTTCCAGCGGTTGACAGGCCAGCCGCTGGGCCCGGTCATGCACGGCATAGCGCGGGAATACCGCAACCCCCATGCCCGCTTCGACCAGCGCAAGGGCCGTTGCCACCTGATGCACCACGATCACCGGCGGCAGATCCACACTGGCCGCTTCAAGCCCCAGATCGGCCAGCTTGCGCAATCCGCTGGCCCGGTCCAGCCCGATCAGCCGTTCCCCCGCCAGATCGGCCCAGACCACCGGCCCCCGTGCCAGCGGATGATCGGGCCGGCAGACCAGCGACATCACGTCCCCCAGAAGCACCCGCCGGTCCAGCCCGGCCTCGCCCTCGACAAAGGTGCCCACCCCCACGTCGGCCAGCCCGCGGCGCACCAGAAGCGGGATCTCGGCTGAAACCACATCGGCCAGATCGAAGGACAGGCCGGGATGGCGCGCGGCAAATTCGGCGATCAGCCGGGCCAGAACGGTCGAGGCAAGCAGCGGCGGCGCCGCAATCCGCAGATGCCCGCTGCGCAGTTGCGCCAGATCCCGCGCCCGCGCCAGCGCATCGTCCAGAAGATCAAGACCCATCGCCAACCGGTCGCGCAGCGCACTGCCTTCGGCCGTCAATTCTACCCGCCGCGTGGTGCGAAAGAACAGCCGCAGGCCCAGCACCTCTTCCAGTTCCCGCACCGCCTGACTCAGCGCAGGCTGGGTAGCGGCCGTCTTGCGCGCGGCGGCGGAAAACGAACCGGCGTCAGCCACCGACAGGAAGGCTTCGATCTGGCGCAGGCTGGGGCGGGGATTGATAAGGTTCATGGATGGATTGATAAGACATATCGGGCTTCCTGTATAGATCACGCTGTGGTCCATTGGGTGTCATCGGGGGGACCAATGGGCAGCAGCGCCGAAACGGGCGGGTGGATCGGGAAGCGCATGACGCGCCGCGAAGACCTGCGCCTGCTGAAGGGCGAAGGCCGTTTCGTTGATGACCTTTCGCCCGAAGGCTGCCTTGCGCTGGAAATCCTGCGCAGCCCCTATGGCCCGGGCAGCATCACCTGCCTGAACCTTGACGATGCCGCCGGAATGCCGGGTGTGGTTGCCATCCTGACGGCGGCCGATCTGGGCGGGCTGGGGCAGGCCTCGGTCAACGCATTGTTGCCCGGCCTTGCGCCGCGGCCCTTGCGCCTTTTGGCCGATGGCGAGATCGAGGCGATGGGGCAGGCCGTGGCGGCCGTGGTGGCGCAAACCCGCGATCAGGCCCGCGACGCCGCTGAAATGATCTTGCTGGAGGTGGAAGAAGCCCCGCCGGAAGAAACCGAACCGCCACCCGCGCTGACCCATCGCTGGCAGGGGGGCATGGCCCCGCAAAAGGTGGCCCGGCAGATAAGCGTCACCCAGTCGCATGCGCTGCTGGCCCCGATGGCGATGGAACCGCGCGCGGCACTTGCCCTGCCCGAAGGGTCGGGGCTGACCTTGCATCTTTCCACCCAGACGCCGCAGCGCTGCCGCGATGATCTGGCAGCCATCCTTGGCCTGCCGGCCGATACCCTGCGGGTGGTGGCACGGGATGTGGGCGGCGCCTTTGGCGGCAAGGCCAGCCTGATGCCCGAAGACGCGCTGGTGGCGCTGGCCGCGCATCGCCTTGGCCGCCCGGTCAAATGGGTTGCCAGCCGGGCCGAGGAATTTCTGGCCGCGACGCAGGGGCGCGGGGCCCGGATCAGCGCCCGGCTTCAGCTGGACGAAAGCGGCGCGCCTTTGGGGCTGACGGCAGAGCTTGCCTTTCCTCTGGGCCACTGGATGCCTTATTCCGCGCTCGCCCCCATCCGCAATGCCGGGCGCATCCTGCCCGGGCCCTATGCCGTGCCCCATGTCGATGTGCGGGCACAGGCCATGGTCACGGCGGGGCCGGCGGTGAACATCTATCGCGGGGCAGGGCGCCCCGAGGCGGCGATGATCATGGAACGCCTTGCCGACCGTGCGGCCGAGGCCATGGGGCTGGACCCGCTGGACTGGCGGCTTGCCCATCTGGGCCAGCCCGGGCCACTCGCAGGGGGCGAGGTCGTCTGCTCAGGCGATTACGCCGCCCTCCTGCACCGTCTGGCCGAGGCGACAGGCTACCGCGCCCTGCGCAACCGCCAGCAGCAGCGCCGCGCGGGGGGCGAGGTCTGCGGGCTGGGGATCGGGCTTTACATCGAACCCTGCGGGCAGGGCTGGGAAACCGCTTCGGTCACGCTGGAGGCGGGGGGGCGGCTGGTGGCGCGCACCGGATCTTCGGCGCAAGGGCAGGGGCGCGAAACCGCCTTTGCGCAGATCGTGGCCGAAGCCATCGGCTGCGATCCCGGGCGCGTGGGGGTGATCCATTCCGATACGGCCCAGGTGGCGCAGGGCATCGGCGCGCTTGCCAGCCGGTCCACCGCCATCGGCGGCACGGCGATGTGGCATGCCGCGGGCAAGCTGGGGGCGCTGCTGCGCGATCATGCGGCGGGGCTAGCCGGCTGCGCGGCGGGCGAGGTGCGGCTGAGCGATGCCGGCGCCGAAACCCCGTCGCGGCGGATCGGTTGGGCGGAACTGGCGGCGGCGGGCCCGATCCGCGCCGATCATCGCCATGAGGCGGCTGCCGAGGCCTGGGCCTCGGGCGCGGTGCTGGCCGAGGTAACAGTTGACCCCGAAACCGGTGCGCTGACCATTGACCGGATCACATGGGTCGATGATGCGGGGCGCGTGCTGAACCCGCTCTTGGTCGAGGGCCAGCTTTGGGGCGGCCTGGCGCAGGGCATCGGGGCTGCGCTGATGGAACAGGTGGTCTACCGCGACGGCCAGCTTCTGACGGGCAGCCTGATGGATTACGCCGTGCCGCGCGCCAGTGACATGCCGCCCCTGCGGATGATTTCCGCCCCAATCCCTTCACCTGCCAACCCGCTTGGCTTCAAGGGGGTGGGCGAGGCGGGCTGCATCGGCGTGCCGGCAGCCCTGATGAACGCGGTGCAGGATGCGCTTTTGCCCTTTGGCGTGCCTGACCTTTCCTTTCCCCTGACGTCCGAAAAAATCTGGCGCGCAATTCAGAGGTTGCCATGAAATATGACCGCAAATCCGCAAAATCGCACGCCTTTGCCACCATGCGGGGCATCTGGGCCGCCGCCCTGATGCCGTTCGATGACCAGCATGCCATCGACGAGGCGGGGTTTCGCGCCAATATGGATCACTGGATCGAGGATCTGGGGATTGACGGCTTTTTCATCGCCGGCAAGCAGGGCGAATTCTTTTCCATGTCGGTGGAAGAGCGCAAACGCTGTTTCGATCTGGCGGTTTCGGCGGCCGATGGCCGGGCGCAGACGATCATGTCCTGTTCGGATCAGAACATGGATGTGGTCATCGATCTGGCCCGCCACGCCCAGGGTTGCGGGGCCGATTACATCGTGGTGCACGCCCCGGTGCTGCATTTTCTGAAGGCGCAGGATGAAACCTTGCTGCGCTATTACGAAACCATCGCCGGCAAGGTGGATATCGGCATTGCGCTGTGGAGCCACCCCGACAGCGGCTATCTGATGTCGCCGGCGCTGTGCAACCGGCTGGCCGATCTGGAAACGGTGGTGGCCATCAAATACTCTGTCCCGCGCCCGATGTATGCGGAACTGACCCGGCTGGCAGGTGACCGGATTCTGGTCTCCACCGCCTCGGAAGAGGAATGGCTGGACAATATCCTTGAGCTGAACTGGCAGCTTTACCTTTGTTCCTCGCCGCCCTACCTGATCCAGACGGCGGCCGACCGGCGGATGCGGGCCTATACCGATGCGGCCCTTGCCGGAAGGGCAGAGGAGGCGCGGGCGATTTCAGCCAGCCTTGCCCCGGTGCGCGAGGCGCTGAAGACGACCCGTCCGGCTGAAAAGCCGCATGCCCATCAGAAATACTGGATGGACCTTCTGGGCCAGAAAGGCGGCCGGGTGCGCGCGCCCATGCTGGAACTGACCGAAGAAGAAAGGCGCATGACCCGCATGGCATTTGACGCCTGCGGCCTGAAGCCCGCATGATGACCCTGAAAGGAGAAAGACGATGACCAGACTTTCCGCCTTCAATTTCCAGCGATGGATCGATGACCACAAGCATCTGTTGAAGCCCCCTGTGGGCAACCAGATGGTGTTCAAGGATGCCGGCCTGATGGTGACGGTGGTGGGCGGGCCGAACAAGCGCACCGATTACCACGATGACCCGGTCGAGGAATTCTTCTACCAGCTCAAGGGCGACATGGTGCTGAAGATCCACGATACGCAGACGGGCGATTTTTACGATGTGCCGATCCGCGAGGGGGATATTTTTCTGCTGCCCGCCCATCTGCGCCATTCCCCGCAGCGCCCGCAGGAGGGGTCGCGTGTGGTCGGGTCCATCCCAATTTTCGGCGGGCATCGCTTTTGCGTGTCGGAGAAGGATGAGCGGAAAGGTTCGGGCCCGACCACTCTCATAGAGAGAGGCAAAGTTCTCGACGATATCGACATCGTGTTCGTAGGTCAGTTTCTTGGGAGCTTTCTTGAGTGAAACCCATTCGAGTGCATAAATCTCGTCGTTGGATTCAAACGGTGCGCGTTCGGCCTCTCCCGGATCTACTTCGGCCGCCCAGTAATGAACTTCTTTGGGTTTCTTGCTGGGTAAGAGGTAATCGACCCGACCGAGGTAGGCACCAAGAGTGACATGGAGACCCGTCTCTTCAAGGATTTCCCGCTGTGCGGTTTCGGGGACAGTTTCACCCGGATCACACTTGCCTTTGGGAAGAGATATGTCTTTGTGTTGCTTCCGGTGGACGAGAAGAATTCGAACTTCGCCATCGACTCTTTTCCAGCAGACTGCTCCTCCTGCGACGACAACCTCAGGAGAGCGACTCATGCGCTAGGCACTCCGCGTTTTTTACCCATAATCTCCATCATGGTCTCGTTTTGAACATCTCCCAGTCTTGTCCCATCGTCGGCGTGGGAGTGGCGCTGCCAGTCGCCGTTCGATTCGAGGGACCATGACTGCATGTCATCGCTCATTCCTCTGGTGAGTTGGCGATCGAGTTGTTCTGTGAAGTGGCTTCGGTATCTCCTGGGTGAGGGTCTTCTCTATCGCCTCTACCGTCGCAGAATTCTTAAGGAAATCGAGGGGTTAGCGAAGCCCCAGCATGTGGCCATGATTCTCGATGGCAACCGACGCTGGG
>JALQTL010000036.1 GCA_023260935.1 Paracoccaceae bacterium | reverse complement strand
ACCCGCGATATCATGGGCCTTGATGTGGATGGCTACATGGGCTTCCCGATGTTTGCCCAGCCCTTTGGCTGGTTCAAGCAAGAGGTCAACACCGTGGCCGACCTGCAGGGGTTCAAATATCGCACCGTTGGCTTGGCTGCGGACCTGCTGCAAAGCATGGGCATGGCCGTGGCTCAGCTGCCCGGCGGCGAGATCGTTCCCGCCATGGAGCGTGGTGTGATCGACGCGTTCGAGTTCAACAACCCCTCGTCGGACAAAGATTTCGGCGCCCATGACGTGGCCAAAAACTACTACCTGTCGTCCTATCACCAGGCGTCGGAAGCTTTCGAATTCCTGTTCAACAAGGACTTCATGGACGATCTGGACCCCGATCTTCAGGCCATCCTGCGCTATGGTGTCGAGGCTTCGGCCACGTCGAACCTGGCTCTGGCGATGCGCGAATACTCGAACGACCTGCAGAAGCTGCAGACGGAATCGGGTGTGACCGTGCACCGCACGTCGAAGGAAATCCTGGCCGGCCAGCTGGAAGCCTGGGACAAGCTGATCGTCGATCTGGAAGCCGATCCCTTCAACAAGAAGGTCATGGACAGCCAGCGCGCATGGGTCGAGAAGGTGGCCTATTACGAGCTGATGAACGCCCCCGATCTGGGTCTTGCCTACGAGCACTACTTCCCCGGCAAGCTGAAGATCTGACGGTTCGGGGCGCGGGTGGCCGCGCCCCTTCCTTTCGGGCGCCGGGGGCCATTGCCTTCGGCGCCGTTTCTTGAACGGAGTTCCCCCCCAGATGATCCGCTACATCCGGTTTGCCGACAGCGTCTCAGCATGGTTTGGCAAGACCTTCGGCTGGCTCATCATCCTGATGACTTTCGGGATGAGCTACGAGGTGATGGTCCGCTATCTTTTCAATGCACCAACGCCCTGGGCGCTGGACATCAGTTTCATCATGTATGGCACGATGTTCATGATGGGCGGTGCCTATACCCTGTCGCGGGGCGGGCATGTGCGCGGTGACTTCCTTTACCGCATGTGGCAGCCGCGGATGCAGGCGCTGGTCGATCTGGTGCTCTATGTGCTGTTCTTCTTTCCCGGCATCCTGGCCCTTGTCTTTGCGGGCTGGAAATATGCCAGCCGGTCATGGAGCTATGCCGAGGTTTCGGTGAACAGCCCGGCCGGCATCCCGATCTATCAGTTCAAGACGGTCATCGTGGCCGCAGGTATCCTGATGATCATCCAGGGTATGGCCCAGGTCTTCCGCTGCATCCTGTGCATGCGTGATGGCTATTGGCTGCCGGCCGAGGATGATGTCGAGGAAACCGAAGAGATCCTGCTTAAACAGGCTGCAAAGACGCAGTCGTCCTGATCGGCCATCCGGCCGCGTCCTGCCTGCCACGGAGAGAACAAAGTGACCGATCCGCAGATTGCCCTGATGATGCTGGGCATTTTCATTGCCTGTGTCTTCCTGGGTTTCCCGATTGCCTTCACCTTGATGGCCCTTGGCATCGGGTTTGGGTATTACGCCTATTTCGATGCAGACCGGATGTGGCGGTCTTTCAACCGGCTGGCGGAAGACGCCAGTTGGTGGGACAGCACGTCATTATGGCTTGAGGGGTTCTACAACAACCGCATCTTCGACCTGTTCGTGAACCAGACCTATACGGTGATCTCGAACGAGGTGCTGACCGCCATCCCGCTGTTCCTGTTCATGGGCTATATCGTTGAACGGGCGAATATCGTCGACAAGCTGTTCGGGACGCTGGCCGTGGCCACGCGAAACCTGCCCGGTTCGATGGGCGTGGCCGCGCTGATCACCTGCGCGCTGTTCGCGACCGCAACGGGGATCGTCGGCGCGGTGGTCACGCTGATGGGTCTTTTGGCGCTGCCTCAGATGCTGAAGGCGCGCTATGACCATTCCTTTGCCACCGGCATCATCTGCGCGGGCGGCACGCTGGGCATTCTGATCCCGCCGTCGATCATGCTGATCGTTTATGCAGCATCATCGGGCGTGTCGATCGTGCGGCTTTACGCCGGGGCGCTGCTGCCGGGGTTCACGCTGGTCGGGCTGTATCTGATCTACATCATCGGCCGGTCGATCCTGAACCCGAAGTTGGCCCCGAAGCCGACCAAGGAAGAAATGCCGGAAGTGCCTTTCGGTCAGATGATGCTGATGCTGGGAACCAGTTTTCTGCCGCTGGCGATCCTGATCCTTTCGGTTCTGGGTTCCATCCTTTTCGGGCTGGCGACGCCGACCGAAGCGGCCTCGATCGGTGCCCTTGGCGGGATGGTTCTGGCCGTGGCCTATCGCGCGATGTCGTTCCAGCGCCTGCGGGAAAGCGTTTACCTGACGGTGCGGACCACCGCGATGGTGTGCTGGCTGTTTGTCGGTTCCTATACCTTCTCGGCCGTGTTCAGCTATCTGGGCGGCGAGCATGTGATTGCCGAGTTCGTGCAGGGCCTTGATCTTTCGCCGGTGCAGTTCCTGATCATCGCGCAGTTGATCATCTTCCTTCTTGGGTGGCCGCTGGAATGGTCGGAAATCATCATCATCTTCGTGCCGATCTTCCTGCCGCTGCTGCCGCATTTCGGAATTGACCCGCTGTTCTTCGGCGTGCTGGTCGCGCTGAACCTGCAGACCAGCTTCCTGACCCCACCCATGGCGATGAGCGCCTATTACCTGAAGGGCATCGCGCCCCCGCAGATCAAGCTGACCGAGATCTTTGCCGGGGTGCTGCCCTATTGCGGGATGGTGCTGATCTGCATGGTGCTGCTGTATGTCTTCCCGGACATCGTGTTCTCGCTGCCAGAGGCATTCTATGGCCCGTCACGATAATCCAACCGTCCTTCTGGGGCTTGGCGCGGTCGCCTTGCGCGACCGGCTTGCCTCGGGGGCGGTGAAGGCCGTCGATCTGGTCGAAGCCTGCCTTCAACGCATCGCTGAAGTTGAGCCGAAGGTACAGGCCTGGGCCTGGCTGGATGGCGATAACGCGATGGAGCAGGCGGAACGTCTGGACAAGTGGCGCCAGTCCGGCCGACCGCTGGGGGCCCTGCACGGCTTGCCCGTGGGCCTGAAGGACATCATCGACGCCCGGGGGATACCAACCGGAAACGGAACCCCGATCGATGCCGGGCGCGTGCCGTCCGAGGATGCCTGGATCGTTGCCCGTCTGCGGGCTGCGGGGGCCATCATCCTTGGAAAGACGGTCACGACCGAATGCGCCTATATGCATCCGGGCAAGACCCGCAACCCGCATGACCCCGACCATACCCCCGGAGGGTCTTCGCAAGGGTCGGCCGCCGCGGTGGCTGCGGGCATGGTGCCGCTGGCCATTGGCACGCAGACCGGTGGTTCGGTGATCCGCCCGGCTGCCTTTTGTGGGGTTGTGGGGCTGAAACCCAGCTTCGGGCTGATCCCCCGCAGCGGGATACTGATGCAGTCGCCCTTCCTTGACACAGTGGGCGTCTTTGCCCGTTCGGTCGAGGATTGCGCCCTTCTGGCCGAGGTTCTGGCCGGGCATGATCCGGCCGACCGCGCAACCGAACCCCTGCCGATGCCACGCCTGTTGCAGGTGGCACAGAGCGCCGCACCGGTGACGCCGATGTTCGCCCTTGTCCGTCCTCCGGGCTGGAACGACGCCGACCCGCAGATGACCGGGGCGATCGAGGAATTGGCCGAGGTTCTGGGCGACCAGTGCTTTGAGGTGCCGTTTGGCGGTTTCGAGGATGTGGCGGCGATCCGCCAGCGGATCAACTTTGCCGAGATGTCGAAGTGCTACTACAGTCTGGAACGCCGCGGGCGCGACCAGATGTCGGATGTGCTGAAGGCCGCGATGGATGAAGGCAAGGCAGTGCTGGCGCGCGATTACATCGCCGCGCTGGACTGGCGCGATCTGATGACCGCGGCGCTGGACAAGGTCTTTGAACGCTGCGACGCCATCTTGTGCCCTTCCGCACCCGGCCCGGCGCCCAAGGGCCTTGAGAACACCGGATCGGCCATCTTCAACGGGCTGTGGACTCTTGCCGGGGTGCCCGCGATCACCCTGCCGGTGTTCACGGCGGATAACGGTTTGCCGATGGGGGTGCAACTTGTGGGACGGCGCGGTGATGATGCCCGCCTTCTGCGCACGGCGCGCTGGCTTTCGGCGTATCTGGAAACACTGGATCAGGGGAACTGACCCGATGAACAACATCCTTGCCCTTGTCGCTTTTGCGATCTTCCTGGGGTTTCTGGGCATTCTGGTGCTTCATGTGCCCCGTGTCGATCTGATTGGCGTGATTGTTGTCACAATCGTTCTTGCGGGATGGGATCTGTATCAGAACCTGAAGGGCAACCGGGGCTGATATACGTCACTGGGCCGGTCATCCTGCTTCTGTGATCTGTGCTGATCGGCCGCGCCGCTATCACCAATAGACACATCTGTGTTGCGCTGCGGATCACGCCCCTCGCTCAGGAAATCCGTTCATGCCATGCTGTGCGTGCATCGCCCGGGGCAGATTTTGGTCTGACCCGGCGTCTGGTGTAACGATTGTGGCCTCTGGCCCGAACTGACAGGCAATGATGGCGCAAAAAGCGGATGATTGGGGGCGGCTTCTGGCTGCGTCAAATGCAGGCGACGCGCGGGCCTATGCGGCGTTTCTGCAAGCGATCACCCCGGTGTTGCGGGGCATCGTCAGGGCGCGCGGGTCTGATCTGGGCCACGCGATATGTGAGGATGTGTTGCAGGAAGTGCTGCTGGCGGTTCATCTGAAACGCCACACCTGGGATGGTGAGGGTCCGGTCAGGCCGTGGCTTTATGCCATTGCCCGCTACAAGGTGGCCGATGCATTCCGGGGCAGGGGCCGCCGCGTGGTGGTGCCGATCGAGGATATGGCCGAGGTTCTGGCAGCCGAGGACGCCCCCGACCCGACCGAAGCCTCGGATATGGCAAAGTTGATCGGGATGCTCGATGCCCGGTCGGCCGAGATCGTGCGGCGCATCGGGCTGGATGGCCAAAGCGCTGCCGAAACCGGGCAGGCGCTGAGCATGACCGAAGGCGCGGTGCGTGTTGCCTTGCACCGGGCCTTCAAGAAACTGGCGGGCCTGCGGGAAAGGCATGTAGGATGAAGACCGAAGATCTGGTCCGTGCCATGGCGGCAGACACTACCCCGCAAGCGGGTACCGGGCGGGTTGCGGCCCTTGGACTGCCGCTGGCCCTGATTGCAGCGGCGTCTCTTTTGTGGCTTGCCCTTGGCTTTCGCAGCGATCTTGTCCAGACGATGGAAAAGCCAGTTCAGGCTCTGCGCCTGATGCTGGTCCTGGCTATTGCGGGGGCGGGTCTTGGCATGGTGCTGGGCCTTGCGCGGCCCACAGGCACGGCCCGCCGGTCAGTTGCCCTTGTGGGGGGCGTGGCGGTTGCGGCGCTGCTCTTGTGGCTTCAGACATGGTATGTGACGCCGGACAATGCAGTCGTGTCTGCCCTTCTGGGAAATACCCTCGCGGTGTGCCTGATTGCCATTCCGACGCTGTCGGTCCTGCCCGCCTTGTGCCTTTTTGCCGCCGTGAAGGCCGGCGCAACAACGCGGCCCGGCCTTGCCGGCGCGGGGATCGGCCTTGCAGCGGGTGGCTTTGCGGCCGCGGTCTATTCGCTGCATTGCACCGAAGACAACCCGCTTTTCTATGTGACCTGGTATGGCCTTGCCATCGCCATTGTCACGCTGGGCTGTAGCCTTGCCGGGCACCGACTTTTGCGCTGGTAGATGCCGTAAAGTTCCTGCCAATGGTGCCCCTTGCTTCGTCTTTCCCCTTGCCCCCGCCTCGCACCGCGATTAAACGGGTCGGCGGAGTGGTGGCCGAGTGGTCGAAGGCACACCCCTGCTAAGGGTGCAGACGGCAACGTCTCGAGGGTTCGAATCCCTTCCACTCCGCCAC
>JALQTL010000157.1 GCA_023260935.1 Paracoccaceae bacterium | reverse complement strand
CGAGATCGAAGAGGCGGGGGAAACCCTGACCATCGGCCTGCGGTTCGACTGGCTGTCCGACGCCAAGCTGATTTTGACCGATGAGTTGATTGCCGAAATGCTGCGCCAGAAAAAGGCCAGCGGCAATTTCGGCGATTCGCAGTTTGACGAGATCGAAGAAAGCGACGGCGAGGATGAAGACCCCGCCGAAGAAACCAAACACTGAACGCCTGGGAGTTGACCGATGGCAATTACCTCTGCCAACCAGCTTGAACTTCTGCAGACGGCCGAAGCCGTCGCGCGCGAGAAGATGATCGACCCGGATCTGGTGATTCAGGCGATGGAAGAAACGCTCGCCCGGGCCGCGAAGTCGCGCTATGGCAGCGACCTTGACATCCGCGTGAAGATCGACCGCAAGACCGGCCGCGCCACCTTTGCGCGCATCCGCACGGTTGTGGCGGATGAAGAGCTGGAAAACCATCACGCCCAGTTGACGGTAAAGCAGGCCAAGAACTATCTGGCCGATCCGCAGATCGGCGACGAGATCGTGGACGAGGTGCCGCCGGTTGATCTGGGCCGCATCGCCGCACAGTCGGGCAAGCAGGTTCTGTTGCAGCGCGTGCGCGAGGCGGAGCGGGATCGTCAGTATGACGAGTTCAAGGATCGCAAGGGCACCATCATCAACGGTGTTGTCAAGCGCGAGGAATACGGCAACGTCATCGTCGATATCGGCCGGGGCGAAGGCATCCTGCGCCGCAATGAAAAGATCGGCCGTGAAGCCTATCGCATCGGTGACCGCATCCGCGCCTATATCAAGGATGTCCGGCGCGAGACCCGGGGGCCGCAGGTCTTCCTGTCGCGCACCGATCCGCAGTTCATGGCGGAACTGTTCAAGATGGAAGTGCCGGAAATCTATGATGGTATCATCGAGATCAAGGCCGTGGCCCGCGATCCGGGCAGCCGCGCGAAGATTGCCGTGATTTCCTATGACAACTCGATCGACCCCGTGGGCGCCTGTGTGGGTATGCGCGGCAGCCGTGTGCAGGCCGTGGTGAACGAGCTTCAGGGCGAAAAGATCGATATCATCCCGTGGAATCAGGATACAGCAACCTTCCTTGTGAATGCGCTGCAACCGGCTGAAGTGTCGAAGGTGGTCTTTGACGAAGAAGCCGGCAAGATCGAGGTGGTTGTTCCCGATGAACAGCTTTCGCTGGCCATCGGCCGCCGGGGCCAGAACGTGCGTCTGGCCAGCCAGCTGACCGGGCTGGATATCGACATCATGACGGAAGCCGAGGAATCGGCCCGCCGTCAGGCCGAATTTGCCGAACGCACCAAGCTGTTCATGGACACGCTGGATGTGGACGAAATGATGGCGCAGCTTCTGGTCTCGGAAGGCTTCACCAACCTGGAAGAAGTGGCCTATGTCGACATGGACGAACTGCTGTCCATCGACGGCTTCGATGAAGGCACTGCCGAGGAACTTCAGGCGCGTGCCCGCGATTATCTGGAAGAACAGGCCCGCAAGGCGCTGGAGAACGCCCGCGCCATGGGGGTGGAGGAAAGCCTGATCGCCTTCGAAGGCCTGACGCCGCAGATGGTGGAAGCGCTGGCCAAGGACGGTATCAAGACGCTGGAAGACTTTGCCACCTGCGCCGATTGGGAACTGGCTGGCGGCTGGACGACGGAAAACGGCCAGCGCAAGAAGGATGAAGGTATTCTGGAGCCCTTCGATGTCAGCCTTGAAGAGGCGCAGCATCTGGTCATGACCGCGCGCGTCATGCTGGGCTGGGTCGACCCGACGCAAATGGAACCCGAGGCCGGCGAAGCCGACGAAGGTGCCGATGACGACCAGGAGGCCGAGGCCTGAGATCAGGCCTCGGGGACACGCGTTGACACGCGGCGGCCGGGAAAAATTGCGGGAAGACCCGGAACGGAAGTGCATCGTTTCGGGGGAAAGCCAGCCCAAGGCCGGATTGATCCGGTTTGTGGTTGGCCCCGAAGGCATGATCGTGCCCGATCTTCAGGGCCGCCTGCCGGGGCGGGGCATCTATGTGGCCGCCGATCTTGCGGTATTGGAAAAGGCTGTTCGCAAGAACCTGTTTTCCCGGGCCGCACGCCAGCAGGTGACGGTGCCACCCGGTCTGGGCGCCATGGTCGAAGACCTGTTGTCGCGCCGGGTGGTGGATTTGCTGTCACTGGCCCGCAAGGCGGGCGAAGCGGTTTGCGGTTACGAGAAGGTGAAGGATTGGCTGGTCAAGGGGCGCGCCCGCGCGCTGATACAGGCCAGTGACGGGTCAGAGCGGGGACGCGAGAAGTTGCGCCCCCCCAATGGGCCGGAAACGCTGATTTCCTGCCTGAGCGCGGGGGAATTGGGTTTGGCATTCGGCCGCGAACGTGCCATACACGCCGCGCTTGCGGCTGGTGGACTCAACGACCGTGTTGTAGAGGAAGCGGCAAGGCTTGCAGGTCTGCGTGGGGCAGAGGGCAAGCAAGTCGGCGAAATGATCGCCGGGAAGGATACGAAGGACGCATGAGCGATACAGACGGCAAGAAACCCCTTGGTCTGGGTGGCGCACCCCGTTCCGGTCAGGTGAAGCAAAGCTTCAGCCACGGCCGGACCAAGAGCGTCGTGGTGGAAACGAAGCGCAAGCGCGTTGTCGTCCCCGCGAAGCCGGGTGCAGCTGGGGCGGGCACCAGTGGATCGGGGTCGTCGTCGCTGGGCGATCCGTCCAAGCGCCCGGCGGGCATTTCCGACGCTGAAATGGAACGCCGTCTGGCGGCCCTTCGGGCTGCCAAGGCGCGCGAGGCGGAAGACGCCGAGCGCCGCGCCGAAGAAGAACGCCAGCGTGAGGAAGACCGCCAGCGCCGCCGCGAGGAAATCGAGGCGAAAGAGCGCGAAGATCGCGCCCGTGAAGAAGCCCTGCGCAAGAAGGCCGCCGAAGAAGAACGCGCGGCCCGCGAAGAGGCCGAGGCAAAGGCCGCCGCGGCCTTGGCGCGCAAGGCCGAAATCCTTGGTACCCGGTCGCGTGCCGCGCAAGCTGCTGAAGAAAAGGCTGCCGAAGCGGCTGCCCCTGCCGCTGCCGCGGCGGCTGCGGCGGCTGCCCCTGCGGCAACACGGTCCGGCGATGATGCCCGTGGCCCCGCTGCGGCGAAGCCGGGCCTCAGCCCACGCAAGACCGACCGCGAGCGCGAAGACCGTGATCGCGACCGTGGCGCAAAGGGCAAGGGCGACGATGGCCGCCGTGCCGGCAAGCTGACCCTGTCTTCCGCACTGGATGGTGAAGGCGGGCGCACGCGCAGCCTTGCCGCGATGAAGCGCAAGCAGGAAAAGGCCCGTCAGAAGGCGATGGGCTTCGGCCAGAAGGCTGAAAAGCAGGTGCGTGACGTGCAGCTGCCCGAAACCATCGTGGTCAGCGAACTGGCCAACCGGATGGCCGAACGTGCGGCAGATGTGGTCAAGGCCCTGATGAAGATGGGCATGATGGTCACGATGAACCAGACCATTGACGCCGATACCGCCGAACTGGTGATCGAGGAATTCGGCCACAAGGCCGTGCGTGTGTCGGATGCCGACGTGGAGCAGGTGATCGACACGGTCGAGGACAAGGCCGAAGATCTGGTCC
>JALQTL010000008.1 GCA_023260935.1 Paracoccaceae bacterium | reverse complement strand
AGCACCGGCGCCGGCTCTTGAACCGGCGCGGGTTCGGGAACCACCGGTTCGGGCGGGGTGATCGGCGCTGGCTCGGGCGCCGGCTCAGGCTGGGGCGGCGCCGCCTCGGGCTGGGGTTCAGTCTGTGGCTCTGCCTGCGGTTCGGGGGTGGATGCCGCAGCCGTAACCATCGCATCGAACTCTGCGCTCGACAGCAGCGAGACTTCGGCCACCGCAACCGGGGGCGCATCCTTGCGCGCAAACAGCCAGTCCCCCAGGACAACCCAGAGGATCAGGGCCGCATGACCCGCGCCCGAGATGATGGTGCCCGTCTGCATCGCGCCCTTGGTCAGTTGCCGTTCATCGACGGCCCGTCGGTATCCGTCACCAGACCGATCTCGTTGAAGCCGCCCGCGTTCAGCGCACCCATGACCTGGGCCACACGCTGATAGGGAATGGCCCCATCAGCCCGCAGAAACACCTTGCGCGATGTGCGTTCGGCCGCAATCGCCGTCAGCCGGGGGATCAATTCCGCTTCCGCCGTCTCGGTGTTCATGATCATCGTGCGGCCATCCGCCGTCAGCGTGATCGTCAGCGGCTCTTCCTGTTCGGTCGGCAGGGCATTGGCGGCCGTCTTGGGCAGTTCCACCGGAACCCCCACGGTCAGCAAGGGCGCCGCGACCATGAAGATGATCAGCAGCACCAGCATCACGTCCACGAAGGGCGTCACGTTGATTTCGGCCATGGCGGCCGATTTGCCGCGCCGGCGGCGACGCGATCCGCCGCCCTGCTTTTGCATTACCCCCGCGCCCATGGCTCAGCTGTCCAACTGACGCGACAGGATGGTCGCGAATTCATCGGCGAAGCTTTCGTAATTGCCGAGTATGCGTTCGCTGTCAGCATTCAGCTTGTTGTAAAACACCACCGCCGGAATGGCCGCGATCAGGCCGATACCTGTGGCCAGCAGCGCTTCGGCGATGCCGGGGGCCACGACGGCAAGGTTCGTGTTCTGGCTGATGGCGATCTGTTCAAAGCTGTGCTTGATACCCCAGACTGTGCCGAACAGGCCAATGAAGGGTGCCGTCGCACCGGTCGTGGCCAGAAAGGACAGCCCGTTGTTCAACCGCTCGGATTCGCGCGCAATCGCCACGTTCATTGCCCGGTCGATACGCGCCTGAGCACCGGCGATCAGCGCGCCATCCTGCCGGTGGCTGCGCCGCCATTCCAGCATGCCGGCGGCAAAGACCTTTTCACTGGCCCCTTCCGGCTGGGGCCCGATCTTTTCGAAAAGCTCGTCCAAAGGCTCGCCCGACCAGAAGGCCCTGTCAAAGATGCCCGCCTCGGCCCGGGCGGCGCGATACTGGATGAACTTGGTGATGATGATCGACCACGACCAGAACGACATCGCCATCAGAAGAACCATGACGACCTTCACCGTCAGGGTTGCACGCGCGAAAAGGGCAAGCAGAGAGAAGTCAATCTCCTGCGCCATCGCAAGGGTTTCCGTTTCCATTACGCCTGCTCTTGTTATCGGGGCCTTGGTGGCAGCCTGTTATCAGTGATTCTAGCGGGAAACAAAGGCGAATGCCAACACATCTGCGTGGCTGGGCGGGGTGTTGCTGAAACATTCCGCAACATGGCAGGACCGGGCTTCACCCCGCCGTCAGGGCACTGCGGACATCGGCAGGCATCCGCGCGGCGCCTTGGGGCCCCAGACAGACCAGCGTGACCCTGGCGGCAAACAGCACTTCCTCGCCGCGCCGGACCGACTGATCCAAAACGATGCGCGATCCGCCCAGTTCGACCAGCGCTGTTGTCACGGTCAGAAGGTCGTCAAAGACGGCTGGTTTCAGGTAATCCGCCTCGACCCGGCGCACCGCAAAGACGATGCCATGGTCGGCCTTCACCCGGGTCTGGTCTATCCCAAGGCCCCGCACCCATTCGCTGCGCGCCCGTTCGATGAACTTCAGGTAATTCGCGTAATAGACGATCCCTGCCAGATCGGTATCTTCGTAATAGACGCGAAGGGTGATCGAATGGGTCATGGTCGGCTGCTCCTGCCCGCCGTGCTTAGCCTTGTTTCGCGGCAATGACCACCTTTCCGGCCCGCAGCATTCTGTCCAGTCAAAGGAAACCCGCACATGAGACACATGGTTCTGGCCCTTGCCCTTGTGGCCGTCTGTGGCCCCGCCCCGGCCGAAGAGGTTGGCCGTGTCGGCGTCGACTGGGTGGGCAACGATATCATCATCGACGCCTTTCCCGATCCGAAGGTTCAGGGCGTGACCTGCCATGTCGCCTATTTCGAACGCTCGGTGATCGACCGGCTGTCGCAGGGCAACTGGTTCGAAGACCCCAGCTATTCGGCGGTCGACTGCACCAAGACCGGCCCGATCACGCTGGGCGCGATCGACCGGGGCGAAGACGGCGAACAGGTGTTTTCGGAACGTCAGTCACTGGTTCTGAAATCGCTGCGCGTAACCCGGATCTATGACGAGGCGAACAATGCCCTGATCTATCTGGCCCATGCAAGCGAAGTGACGCAAGGGTCGGGCAAGATGGCGATTTCCGTCATCCCCCTGCCCGCCCCCTGACCGTCCGGACGCGCGCATCTGGCCCTCAGTGCGGTTGGCTGACACGCGCCGCCAGCCGCAGCGCATGTGTGCCATCCTGCGCCATTCCCGGCAGCACCGGGTCATAGGCGGCACGGATCACCGCCGCAATCTCGGGGCGCAGGATCACGCCCTGCGCCACCTGGGCCAAAGGCGACTGCCCGACAAAGGCCTGATCGCTCCACAGCAGGATGGTCTGCACGGCCTGGCTCAGCGCCAGCGTCTCGGCCGGGACAGCGCCAAGGTGTTCATCCATGCGCAAGAAGACGAAGGCCGCCTTGATCGCCCCGCTTTCGTCAAAGCGGAAGATACGATACTGGTTCGCCCCGCCCGCCTCCAGCCGGTCGACCAGCGGCATCAGATCGGGGATCAGCCGGTCCAGACCCGGCACATGGCGCAATTCATCCCAGTCGCGGAAGAAGAACATCATCAGGTTGGCGCCAAGCTCGGGGTCGGTATCAGACATCTTGTGACGCGCCAGCACCACCACCGCCTCCAGCGCGCCCTTGACCACGGCAAGCGTGGCATCGTCCACCCCGAAGACCACCGGCACCAGCGGGCGCCCCCAGCGGGCGAAAAGATACCGCCCGTCACCCCGCGTGAACAGCTTTTCAATCCCCGCCGCGTCCATGCCTGATCTCCCCTTTCCGGCGCTGCGCGACGCCATAGCCCCAAGCCCGCGCCCTGGCAACCGCCCGCCCGGCCGCGCACGGGCGCTGGACAGCCCCGCCCCGACAACCGATATAGAAAGGCATGTCGCTGCCCCCCGGTTTCCTTGACGAACTTCGCACCCGCGTGACGCTTTCCCAAGTCGTCGGGCGCAAGGTCACATGGGACATGCGCAAATCCAACCTGGCCAAGGGCGACTGGTGGGCCCCCTGCCCGTTCCATCAGGAAAAATCGGCCAGTTTCCATGTGGATGACCGCAAGGGGTTCTATTATTGCTTCGGCTGCCATGCCAAGGGCGACGTCCTGACCTTCGTGAAAGAGGCGGAGAACCTGCCCTTCATGGAGGCGGTCGAATCCCTTGCCCGCGAAGCCGGAATGCAGATGCCCGCGCGCGACCCAAAGGCGGCCGAACGGGCCGACCTGCGCAGCCAGCTGGGCGAGGTGGCCGAAGAAGCGGTCAAGTGGTTCCGTCTGCAACTGCGCACCTCTGCCGCCGCTGAGGCGCGCGATTACCTTGCCCGGCGCGGCCTTTCCGAGGCGGCGCTGGAAAGATGGGAAATCGGCTTTGCCCCCGATGGCTGGCACGGCCTGCAACTGGCGATGAAGCAGAAGGGCATTTCCGATGACCTCCTAATTGGCGCGGGGCTTTGCGCCCGGTCCGACAAGGGCGGCGCCCCCTATGACCGGTTTCGCAATCGGATCATCTTTCCGATCCGCGATGGCCGCGGGCGGGCGATTTCCTTCGGCGGCCGGGCGATGGACCCGAAAGATGGTGCGAAATACCTGAACGGCCCCGAAACCGCCCTGTTCGACAAGGGCCGCAACCTGTTCAACCACGCCCCCGCGCGCGAAGCGGCCGGCAAGGGCCAGCCGCTGATCGTGGCCGAAGGCTACATGGATGTGATCGCGCTTTCCGAAGCCGGGTTTCGCGCCACCGTGGCGCCCCTTGGCACGGCCGTCACCGAAGATCAGCTGCGGCTGTTGTGGCGGATCGCAGATGAACCCGTCATCGCGCTTGATGGCGATACCGCGGGCATCCGCGCCGCGCTGCGGGTGATCGACCTTGCCCTGCCGCTGCTGGAGGCAGGCAAGGGACTGCGCTTTGCGGTCCTGCCCCCCGGGCTTGATCCTGACGATCTGATCCGCCAGCAGGGCGCAGGCGCGATGCAGAGGGTGCTGGATGCGGCGCAACCGATGGTGCGCCTGCTGTGGCAGCGCGAAACCGATGGCAAGGTGTTTGACAGCCCTGAACGCAAGGCGGCGCTGGACAAATCCCTGCGCGCCGCCCTCAAGCGCATTGCTGACCCCTCGATCCGCGATCATTACGCGGCCGAGATCAAGGAATTGCGCCAGGATCTTTTTGGCCGCCGCCGGGCGTCGACGCCACGCCCCGGCTTTCAACCGCGCGGCTTTGCCATCGGACAGCGCGGCCGGTTTGGGGCGCCGATCCAGCCCGTCTCGCCCCTCGCCAGCACCCGGGCCTCGCTGCTGGCCGCCGCCCCCGACAGCGTGAACGATACCCTGCGCGAGGCAGTGGTGCTGGCCGCCTGCATCTGCCAGCCGCAAC
>JALQTL010000393.1 GCA_023260935.1 Paracoccaceae bacterium | reverse complement strand
GATGTGTATGATCCTCAGTTGACAGAACATGCATCGCCGGTTGCCGCAAAAGTAAGCGGTGTACGCAATGCTGCTGAGCATCGCTTCTTGAGCGTTCATGAGTTTGCAGTGCCACAGGATCGACTAGATCTTTGTGATTATGTGACCGAGGGTGAGCTTTATCACCTTAGCCTGCATATCATACGGCTTGCTCGTTCTGCATTGATGGGTCTGTCAATGGCAATGCATGTGCAAGAGCATGCCCACGGCGTAAGTGAGGCGGATATTGTGCTGCCATTTACGTCCCTTCCAAGGCATGAGTTTGAGGCTGATTAATAGATGAGCGTTCTATACTTAATGTGCGCATCTTCTACACGTTTTGATTTCGTTTGCTGCATTTTGGCAAAACAGTGATGGCGGCTGTAATATTTGTTTTGGTGTGCAAGCCCTTTTCATCTGCCCCATCCGGGCGTAGTGCTGGTGGAAAAGGATCCATCCCATGCCGCTTTTGCATCTGTTTATTTTGGCGCTGATACAGGGCGTGACGGAATTTTTGCCGATCTCATCATCTGGGCATTTGATCTTGTTTCCGGCGCTGTCGGGCAGTGCGGATCAGGGGTTGGTGATTGATGTGGCTGTGCATGTTGGGACGCTGGGTGCGGTGGTGGCCTATTTCTGGGCCGATGTGGCGCCGGGGCTGGCTGGGATCCCGCGGATGCTGCGCGGGCGGATTGACACGCCCGGATCGCGGTTGGCGTTTTTGCTGATGGTGGCAACGGTGCCTGTGGTTTTGGTCGGGCTGGCGCTGAATCTGACGGGGCTGGATCAGGCGCTGCGGTCGGTGCAGGTCATCGGCTGGGCCATGCTGGGCTTTGGTGTGGTTCTGTGGTGGGCCGATCGGCGCGGGGCGCAGGATCTGCGCGCCGATGATTGGCAGGGCGATTGGTCGCTGCGCCATGCGGTGGTTTTGGGTCTGTGGCAGGTGGTGGCTTTGATCCCCGGCACATCGCGTTCGGGGATTTGCATCACTGGCGCGCGGCTTTTGGGGTATGACCGCACGGCCGCGGCAAAATTGTCGATGCTGATGTCGATCCCCACGATCTTTGCCAGTGGCACGCTTTTGGGGGCCGAGGTCGCGGCAACCGCCGATTGGGCCGCCGCGCGCGATGGCGCCTTGGCTGCGGGTATGGCCTTTATCGCCGCCTTTGCCGCGCTGGTGCTGATGATGCGTCTGCTGCGCAGCGTCAGTTTCACGCCTTATGTGATATACCGCGTGGGGTTTGGCGTGTTTTTGCTGATCTGGGCCTATGCCTGATGGCGGCCCCGCCGGGGCGGGGCCTGATCTTTCTTAATACCGGTAATGTTCTGGTTTGAACGGGCCCTCGGGGGTGACGCCGATGTAGGCGGCTTGCTCGGGGGATAGGGTTGTCAGCTTTACGCCGATGCGGTCCAGGTGCAGGCGCGCGACCTTTTCATCCAGATGTTTGGGCAGGATGTAGACGCCCGGCTGATAGGCGGCGGTGTTGGTCCACAGTTCAATCTGCGCCAGCACTTGGTTGGTGAAGGACGCGGACATCACGAAAGACGGATGCCCCGTCGCGTTGCCCAGGTTCAACAGGCGCCCCTCGGACAGCAGAATGATCCGGCTGCCCGATGGCATTTCGATCATGTCGACCTGCTCCTTGATGTTGGTCCACTTGTGGTTCTTCAGCGCGGCGACCTGAATTTCATTGTCGAAGTGGCCGATGTTGCCGACAATGGCCATGTCCTTCATGTCGCGCATGTGTTCGATGCGGATCACGTCCTTGTTGCCGGTGGTGGTGATGAAGATGTCGGCATCGGCAACCACGTCTTCCAGAACCACGACCTCATACCCGTCCATCGCGGCCTGAAGCGCACAGATCGGGTCCACTTCCGTGACCTTCACGCGGGCGCCCGCGCCACGAAGTGAGGCGGCGGAACCCTTGCCCACATCACCGTAACCGCAGACGACGGCAACCTTGCCGGCCATCATCGTATCGGTCGCGCGGCGGATACCATCCACAAGGCTTTCCTTGCAGCCATATTTGTTGTCGAACTTCGACTTCGTCACGCTGTCATTCACGTTGATCGCCGGGAAGGGCAGCAGGCCCTTCTTGTGAAGATCATAAAGGCGGTGCACGCCGGTCGTGGTTTCTTCGGAAACGCCCTTGATCTCGGCCCGCTGCTTGGTGAACCAGCCCGGGCTGGCGGCAAGGCGCTTCTTGATCTGGTTGAACAGGCAAACTTCCTCTTCCGAGGTGGGAACGGCGATCAGATCGGTTTCCCCGGCTTCGACGCGCGCACCCATCAGGATGTAAAGCGTGGCATCGCCACCATCATCAAGGATCATGTTGCAGGTGCCGCCTTCGCCGCCGAACTGGAAGATGCGGTCGGTGTATTCCCAGTACTGCTCCAGCGTCTCGCCCTTGATCGCGAACACCGGGGTGCCGCCCGCGGCAATCGCCGCCGCAGCGTGGTCCTGCGTTGAAAAGATGTTGCACGAAGCCCAGCGCACATCGGCGCCCAGCGCCTTCAGCGTCTCGATCAGGACGGCCGTTTGCACGGTCATGTGAAGCGAACCGGCGATGCGGGCACCCTTCAGCGGCTTGCTGGCCCCGAACTCTTCACGGCAGGCCATCAGGCCCGGCATTTCGGTTTCGGCAATGGTCAGTTCCTTGCGACCGAAATCGGCAAGCGCAATATCCTTGATGATGTAATCGGCCATGCGCGGCTTGGCTCCTGTGTTGTGGTTTGCTGCCACTTAGCACCAAGGCCGGGTCAGGGCAACGCGGGCAGTCAGCTTGCCAGTGAAACCTGCGCGAAGATGTCTTCCGGCCGGGTTTGGCCGGTCCAGCCAAAGCCCGAGGCGACGACGCAACTGATGCCGTCAAACCCGTGATGCACGATTGTCCAGGTGCCCATCAGATCCGAAGCCCAAAGCTGCACCTCAAGCCCATCGCCGGCAAGGCGGGTCACGATCGGGGCCTCGGCAAAATCAGATGCCAGCGTTGCAGCCAGTGCCTTGGCGGGCTCGCAATGGGGTGCATCGACAGGCCCGGGATGGCTGCCGATATGGTCTGCCTGCGCAACGGCCTGCGCTGGTTCCGGGGCGGCTGTGGGTGCCTCATGTCTCAGAACGGCCAGCGCAAGTCCGGTGGCAACAAGCGAAATTGCAACTACGGGCATCGGGTTCATCGGGTATCCTCTTGCCATTGGGGATGCGGGGCTTTGATCTTCCCGCCGGGATACAGTGACAACGTGCGCGGGCCGGGATCGGTTCCGGCACCGGGCGCTTTACAGACCCGCGCCCAAGGCGCTATCGCACGCATGGCACACGACGATGAGGGCAGGATGCCAAAGCAGCAAAGGGCATGGCAAAGGATGCTGTCGGGCCGCCGGCTTGACTTGCTGGACCCTACACCCGTCGATATCGAGATCGAGGATATTGCCCGCGGACTTTCCTTCGTGGCGCGCTGGAACGGTCAGACCCATGGTGACTGGGGCTATTCGGTGGCTGAACATTCCCTGCTGGTCGAAACCCTGTTCACCCGGATAAACCCCGGCACCAGTGCCCGCTGGCGGTTGGCTGCGCTTTTGCACGATGCGCCGGAATATGTGATCGGTGACATGATCAGCCCGGTCAAGGCAGCGGTCGGGCCGGGCTATGGCGCATTGGACGAACGGCTGACCGCCGCCATTCATCTGCGCTATGGCCTGCCATCGGTCTTGCCGGCCCCGATCAAGGCCGCCATCAAAAAGGCTGACCGGATTTCCGCCTGGATGGAGGCCGTCAGCATCGCAGGCTTTTCACAGACCGAGGCGGACCGTTTCTTTGGAAGGCCGGAAAGGCAGGTGATTGCCGGACTGGAAATCCAGTTGCGGCCCCCTTTTGTGGTGCGACAGGATTTCGTCGCGCGCCACGCCGATCTTCTGGAACAGATCGGCACAGCACCCTGACCGCCACCTTATGGCAGCGGCCGGGGATATGCCCTGGCGCGCTTCAGATCGCCAGATCTTCGGCCTTGCGCCCTGTGGCCAATGCTGCGGCAAACCAGCGCGGCTTGCGCCCGCGACCGGACCACGTTTCGGCAGGGTTTTCCGGATTGGCATAACGGGCCACGGCAGGCGACCGCTTGCGGCCCGTAGAAACACCGGTAAGTTCTGCGAGCGAAAAGCCCAGTTCGCGTGCCTTTTCTTCAAGCTCCGACAGGGCTTCCTTTTTCCGCCGATCCTCGAATGACGAGATAGCCTTTGCCACCTGCGACTGAAGATCGCGAAGTTCCTTCAATGACATTGCATTGAGATCAATATTCACGGCAGATTCCTTTTTGAACGTGATCAATTACCCCGCCATTTTATTAAAGGAGGTAAATTACAAAAACAAGAACCCAGCCGTTTCCAGTTCAGCGCGGGCTTCTTTTTGCAAGAATACGCTGAAGCGTGCGGCGGTGCATGGAAAGACGCCGTGCGGTTTCCGAAACATTGCGGTCACACATCTCGTAAACACGCTGAATATGTTCCCAGCGAACCCTGTCTGCCGACATCGGATTTTCCGGTGGGGCGGGCATGGCCTCGCCTCGGGCCAGAAGTGCGTTTGTCACGTCATTGGCATCGGCTGGCTTTGAAAGATAATCGGTCGCACCGAATTTTACGGCGGCAACCGCCGTGGCAATGGCGCCGTAACCGGTCAGCACCACGATCCGGCATTCAGGGCGCCGTTCACGCAGCGCCTCGACCACATCCAGCCCGTTGCCATCTTCCAGCCGCAGGTCAACCACCGCATAGGCAGGCGGGCGTGCATGGGCAATGGCCTTGCCCGCCGCCACGCTTTCCGCCGTTTCGGGTAGAAAGCCCCGCCGTTCCATGGCACGGGCAAGCCGCTTCACAAAGGGTTCGTCATCGTCAACCAGCAAAAGTGTCCGGTCAGGGCCGATGTCGGCTGCCAGGTCTTCAGACATTCGCGCGTTTCCTTTTGATCGAGTTGATCAAAAACTAGTTTCTTTGCCAGCCCCGGTCAATTTCCCTGCACTTCTGTCGCAGCCGTCACGAAACAGGCAACGCGGTCTGCCATCTGGTCAGCGGTATCCTCACGCTTGAAGAAATCGGCAAATCCGATCCCCGGCAGCATCAGATAGGTAAAGGTGGAATGATCGACCAGATAATATTCCTCATCCCCGTCCTGCTTGCGATAATAGGTCTTGTAGGCTTGCGAAGCGGCCTTGACCTGTTCTTCCGATCCGGTCAGGCCAATCATCCGCGGGTGCAGGTTCGCGGCGAAATCGGCCACCACTTCGGGCGTATCGCGTGCCGGATCGATCGAGATGAATACAGGCGTCACCTCTATTCCCCGCTCTTCCAGAATATCGACAGCCTCGGCATTGCGTTGGTTGTCCAGCGGGCAGACATCGGGGCAGAAAGTGTAACCGAAATAGACAAGCGAGGGCTGGGTCAACACGTCCTTATCCGTCACGGTCTTGCCCGTGCCATCGACCAGCGTGAAGGGCCCGCCGATGCTGCCGCCCCCTACCTGCCCGGAACGGCATTGCGCAAAAGGATCGGACTTTCCCTGAAGATAGACGTAAAGCCCGGATCCGCCAATCAGGCCCACCACGGTTGCCGCGGCAAGCGCCGCCAAGGTTTTAGACATCAGATACCCCTGAACCTGCGATCATTCCATTGATCCGGGATAAGCCGCCACTTAACAATGGGCAAGATGGCCGCGCCGGATCAATTTCCCATGTATTCCCTGACACCAAGCCTGATGAACCGGGATACACGCAGCGACTGGGTTCGCCTGCGTACGCTGATCCTGTTGCGCTGGATGGCCATCGTCGGCCAGCTTGCGGCCATCACCGTGGCGGACCGCTACTATCAGATGCAATTGCCGCTGGGGCTTTGCTATCTGGCGGTGGGGGCCTCGATCATCGCCAATCTGGTTTCGATCTTCGTCTTCCCCGAAAACAAGCGTCTGCGCGAGCTGGAGGCGATGCTGACGCTGCTGTTCGACCTGTCACAGTTCACCTTCCTTTTGTATCTGACCGGCGGGCTGACCAACCCTTTCGCGCTTCTGATCCTTGCGCCTGTCACCATTTCCGCCTCGGCGCTTGATCTGCGGACAACGATTCTTCTGGGCGCGCTGTCGATCCTGTTCGTCACGCTGACGGCCTTTGTCCATGTGCCGCTGCGGCTTGCCGATGGCACGATTCTGACAGTGCCGGTGCTGTTCGAATTCGGCTTCTGGCTATCGATCATCATCGGCATCCTGTTCCTTGGCCTTTATTCGCGCCGGGTTTCAACAGAGATCCGGTCGATGTCTGATGCGTTGCTGGCCACGCAGATGGCGCTTGCGCGCGAACAGAAGCTGACGGATCTGGGCGGGGTGGTCGCCGCCGCCGCACATGAACTGGGCACCCCGCTGGCCACGATCAAACTTGTGTCAGCCGAGATGATGGAAGAACTGGCAGACCAGCCCCTGCTTTACGATGACGCGAAGCTGATCCGCGATCAGGCCGACCGCTGCCGGGATATCCTGCGGTCAATGGGCCGGGCCGGGAAGGATGATCTGCATCTGCGCAGCGTGCCACTGGCGTCTATGGTGAAAGAGGCCGCAGAACCCCACAAGGGGCGCGGAAAGGCGCTGGAGTTCGCCTTTTACCCCGGCGCCAATGGAGGAGAGCGTCAGCCAACCGTCTTTCGCCACCCCGAGGTGATCCACGGCCTGCGCAATCTGGTGCAGAATGCCGTCGATTTTGCCCGGACATCCGTATGGATCGACGGGGAATGGACGGATTCAACGATCACCATCCGCATTGTGGATGACGGCGAAGGCTATCCGCCGCATGTGATTGGCCGGATAGGCGATCCTTTCGTGCGCAGCCGGCGTTCGGCACAGGATCTGGCGCGACGCCCGGAATACGAAGGCATGGGGCTGGGCCTGTTCATCGCAAAGACCCTGCTGGAACGCACTGGCGCCGAACTGACCTTTGCCAATGCGTCAGACCCGTTCCTGACACCCGAGGAACGGCCCGAACGCAGTGGCGCCATTGTCGAGGTGGTTTGGCCCGCTGCTCGGCTTGTTTCCCCGAACGAAGGGCCTTTGGGAAAGAACCAGCCGATCGAGGCGTGAAAACCGGGCCGGATGCCTGTTGCGAAACAGTCTGCTGACGAACTCCCTCTGGTTAATCCTCAATTAACGATATAACCCTTAGGTTGTGTTCGTTCAGTTGATCGGGGCTTGGCATGGGACCGGATTTCCTTGTTGGCGTGGCACTTGGTCTGACCGCCATTCTGGCCGCATGCGGGGCGCTTCTGCTTGCCGCGGCAGGTCAGGGCGCAAGGCCCGGCCGGATGCGCGGCCTGTTTGATGAAGCCGACCCCAAGACGCTGTTCCTGTTCGATGGCGAAACCCTGCTTGACTCCACGCCCGGCGGGCGGGTGGTGCTGCAATCCTCTCCTTCGCAGGGCAATGCGTGGTCGCGGTTGGTGGCCTATCTGGGCAACCTGTTTCCCGATGTGGAAGCCCATCTGGCAGATCTTCACCGTTCCGGCGTGGTCACGCTTTCGGGCCGCGATCAAGCCGGGCAGCCCGTGCTGATGCGGGCCGAACTGCGCGGCGGGATGACCCGGATCAGCCTGACAGACGGCACCGGCGGGCCGCCCGATCCGGCAACCGACCCGCTGGTTCACCGCGCCGTGGCCGATGAAATGGCGGCGTTGCGTTCAATGCTGGCGCAAGCCCCGCTTCTGGCGTGGAGAGAGCGGGAGAACGGCGATGTGATCTGGGCGAACACGGCCTATGTGATGCGCGCGACCGAACGGCTTGATCCGGGGGCCGAGCTTTCATGGCCCCTGCCCCAACTTTTCGGCAAGCTTGCCACCAGCCAGGGCGCCACCGGGCAACGCCAAAGCCTGACCGGGGCCGACGGCACGACCCACTGGTTCGAACTGACGAGCGTGCCAGACCCGTTGGGCCGCAGGGTCTATGCCACCCCCTGCGACAGTGCGGTTCAGGCCGAAACCACGCTGCGCGATTTCGTGCAGACACTGACGCGCACCTTTGCGCATCTGCCCATCGGGCTTGCGATCTTTGACAGCAGCCGCAAGCTGCAACTGTTCAACCCCGCCCTGCTGGACCTGACGGGATTGCCACCGGACTTTCTGGCAATGCGGCCCAGCTTGCGCGCGGTGCTGGATGCGCTGCGCGACCGCGGCATCGTGCCCGAACCAAAGGATTACCATGACTGGCGGCGCCAGATCGTCGATCTGGAACAGTCGGCCAGCCTTGGCGTGTTCGAGGAAAACTGGACGCTTGCCACCGGCCAGACCTATCGGGTGATCGGCCGGCCCCATCCCAGCGGCGCCATTGCCTTCATGCTGGAAGATATCTCGACCGAGGTTTCCCGCACCCGTCGCTATCGCGCAGATCTGGAACTGGGCCAATCCGTGATCGATACGATGGATGAGGCGATTGCCGTCTTTTCCGGGTCCGGCACCCTTGTCATGTCGAATGCCGCCTATGCCGGTCTGTGGGGGCATGACCCTTCCGAAAGCCTGAACGATCTGGGGATCGAGTCGATTTCGGGCTATTGGCGGCAATCCACCGCGCCGGGCACGCTTTGGTCAGAGGTTGAGGATTTCATCTGCACCATCGGTGACAGAGAGGCCTGGACGGCCGAGGCGCGGCTTCTGGATGGCCGGCTTCTGACCTGCCGCTTCGTGCCGTTGTCGGGCGGTGTCACCCTTGTAGGGTTTCGCGAAATGTTGCGAAAGGGCGCCAGCCAAAGGGCCCCCGCGCGCGCCGCCCGCTGACGCAGGCCAGGAACAGGGCGGCCCCTTATCCCGGCCCGCCAATGCCGAATGTGGCATGATCAGCTTGCGGCCCCCGTAGGGCCGGGTAAGACTGTGGCCATGTCGGGTGGCTTTTCCATTCAGATCTTCCTGTCGTCAGACGATGAAACCGACCGTCTTGGTCGGACCATCGCACCATGCCTTCGGCCGGGTGACAGCCTGCTTCTGGCCGGCCCTGTCGGCGCGGGAAAATCGCACCTGAGCCGGGCCATCATCCGCGCAAGGCTTGGCCGGATGGAGGATGTCCCCTCGCCCACCTTCACGCTGGTGCAGACCTACGAAGATGCGGCGGGCGATCTTTGGCATGCCGATCTGTATCGGCTGTCGGGGCCCGATGATCTGGTAGAACTGGGGCTGGAAGATGCCTTCCAGAGCGCGATCTGTCTGGTGGAATGGCCCGAACGCTTGGGGCCCGCTGTGCCTGAAGACCCGATCCTGATCACCCTTTCGCCAGCAGGCGAAGGCCGCAGCGCAATGATCGCCTTCCGGAACCGCGCCGATCTTCAGGCCGCGTTGAAGGGGTTTGCGCATGAATGACCGGCGGGCCTTGTCCACGGCCTTTCTGGCCAGCCACGGTTGGGACAATGCCGACCGTCGCTTTCTGGCCGGCGATGCCTCTGACCGCAGCTATGACCGGTTGCGCCGGCCAAGCGGGGACAGTGCAGTGCTGATGGATGCCCCCCCGGGCAAGGGCGATGATCCGCGCGATTTCATCCGCATCGCCACGCATCTGCGCCAGATCGGCCTGTCCGCCCCCGCCATCCTTGCCACCGACCTGGACCACGGCTTCCTGCTGATCGAAGATCTGGGTGACGATCTTTTCGCCCGGCTTCTGGACCATCAGCCAGACCGGGAAGTGGCGCTTTACACGGCGGCAACTGATGTATTGTTGCGCCTGCAATCACAGCCTGCCCCGTCGGGCCTGCCCGACCTTTCCGCCCGCGACTGGGCAGAGGCGGCGGCCTTTGCGCTGGATTTCTACGCCGCGGCCGCAGGGCCGGTGGCACCGGGGAAACGCGCGCGCTTTGTCGATACCCTGGCGGCTGCCCTTTCTGCCCATGCCGATGGGCCGCGGGTTCTGATCCTGCGCGACTATCATGCCGAAAACCTGCTGCTGCTGTCAGGCCGCCAAGGTGCTGCCGCCGTCGGCATCCTTGACTTCCAGTTGGCGCAGATGGGCCAGCCCGGATATGATCTTGTCTCGCTGGTTCAGGATGCACGGCGTGATGTCTCGGCCACGGCCGCTGCGGCCGCCATCGCCCGCTTCGCCCGCCAGACCGGCACAACGCCAGAAGCGCTTGCCCTGCCGCTGGCCGTTCTGGGCGCCCAGCGTGCGCTGCGGATCATCGGGGTCTTTGCGCGGCTGTGTCTGGTGGCGGGAAAGCCGGGGTATCTGGCGCTTCTGCCCCGGGTCTGGGGCCATTTGCGGGAATGCCTTGCCCATCCGGCACTCGCCGATCTGCGACATCTGTGCGATGCCCTGCTGCCGCCCCCCGATGATGACCTGCTGCACAGGATCAGGAACAGATGCGCCACGATTTCCCCCTGATGCTGTTTGCCGCCGGTTTCGGCACCCGGATGGGTGCGCTGACAAAGGCACGGCCAAAGCCGATGATCCCGGTGGCCGGCAAGCCGCTGATCGACCATGCGCTGACCCTTGCCGATGCCGCCGGCATCAGCCGGCGGGTGGTGAATGTGCATTATCTGGCAGACCAGATCGAGACCCACCTGGAAGGCCGGGGTATCGGCATCTCGGACGAACGCGGCCAGATCCTTGAAACCGGCGGCGGGCTGCGGGCGGCCTTGCCGCTGTTGGGGCCCGGCCCGGTGCTGACGCTGAACACCGATGCGGTCTGGACAGGGCAAAACCCTCTGGTCCGGCTGGATGCCGCATGGGATGGCGGGCGAATGGATGTTCTGTTCCTGCTGCTGCCGGCCGATCAGGCAGAGGGTACCACAGGGCGCAGCGATTTCGTGATGGATGCCGCCGGGCGGGTAGATTGGGCAAAGGGACGGCCGGGGTATCTGTATCTTGGCGCGCAGATCGTGAACCCCGTCATTCTGAAAGATGACGAAGGGCCGGTCTTTTCGCTTCACGCCGCCTGGACCCGCGCCATGGCGGCCGGGCGTGCGTATGGCGTGGTGCATCAGGGCGGCTGGTGCGACGTGGGCCACCCCGAAGGCATCGCGGTTGCAGAAACCATGCTGGCCCTGGCAGGGGGGGCGGCCGATGTTCGCGCCTGATGGCCCCCGGCTTCTTGGCCTGCCCCCGGGTGTGGATTTTCCGCATGCCCTTGTTCAGGGGCTGAAGTCCCGTCTGGCCGATGCCCCGCCCGAGGCGATGGGCCGCGTCACGCTATATCTGAATACAACCCGGATGATGCGCCGGGTGCGCGATATTCTGGCCGAGGATGGCGCACGCATCCTGCCACGGCTTCGGCTGGTAACGGATCTTGGCGCCGAGGTGATCGTTCCCGGTCTGGCCGTGCCGGTACCCGCCCTGCGGCGGCAGTTGCAGCTGACCGTCCTGATTTCACGCCTGCTGACCGCCGAACCCGGTCTGGCACCGCGGGCCGCCATCGCGGATCTGGCGGAAAGCCTTGCGGCGCTGATGGGGGAAATGCAGGGCGAAGGGGTCAGCCCCGACAGTCTGGCGCAGCTGGACGTGGCAGATTTTTCCGAGCATTGGCAGCGGACCCGGGCCTTCCTTGCGATCATCGCCCCGCTGTTCGGCGATATCTCGGAACCCGATGCCGAGGGCCATCAACGGCTGCTGGTCGAATACCTGGCCCGGCGCTGGGCGGCCGCGCCCCCCGCGGACCCGGTGATCGTGGCGGGCTCCACCGGTTCCCGTGGCACGACCGCGCTGCTGATGCAGGCGGTAGCGCGCCTGCCGCAGGGGGCCGTGGTGCTGCCGGGGGTGGATTTCGACATGCCGGCCACTGTCTGGGATCGGCTGGATGATGCGCTGACCTCGGAAGACCATCCGCAATTCCGGTTCCGCAAACTGGCGGATGCGATGGGGATCCACCCCGGGCAGATTGCGCGCTGGTCGGATGCCCGGCCGCCCGCACCGCGGCGCAATGCGGTGCTGTCGCTGGCCCTGCGTCCCGCCCCGGTTACAGACCAGTGGCTGACCGAAGGCCAGCATCTGCCAGACTTGCCCGACGCCATGGCCGATGTCACCCTGATCGAGGCAGCGGATCCCCGGACCGAAGCCATGGCCGTGGCGCTGATCCTGCGGGATGCGGCAGGGAACGGCCGGCGGGCTGCGCTGATCTCTCCCGACCGGGTACTGACGCGGCAGGTGGCGGCCGCCCTTGCCCGCTGGGGGATCATTCCCGATGACAGCGCGGGCGTGCCGCTGAACCAGTCGGCGCCCGGCCGGTTCCTGCGCCATATCGCGCGCATGTTCTGCCAAAGGCTGACAGCGGATCAGTTGCTGGTGCTGTTGAAGCATCCGCTGACGGCATCGTCGATGAACCGGGGCGAACACCTGTTGCTGACGCGCGAGCTGGAGTTGCGGCTGCGTGACAAGGGGCCCGCCTTTCCCACCGGGTCAGACCTGCTGGAATGGGCCGGCGTGCAGAAGCATCCCATGGCGACAGGCTGGGCCGCATCGATTGCCGGGGCTGTCGATGGTCTTGAGGGCGGGGGCCGGATGCCGCTGGCGGCCCATGTGGCCCGCTTGCGCCTTGTCGCCGAACGTCTGGCGCGGGGGCCCGCGGCCGAAGGGTCGGGCGGGCTGTGGGATCAGGCCGCCGGGCGCGAGGCCGCGGCCTTTCTGGCCGATCTGGCTGCCGAGGCGGCACATGGCAGCGACAGCATGACAGCGGCCGAGTTCCGCGATCTTTTCGACGGGCTGATCTCGGCCCGGCAGGTTCGCGATGCGCCGGTGGTGCATCCGCTGATCAGCATCTGGGGCACCATCGAGGCGCGGGTGCAGGGGGCCGATCTGGTGATCCTTGGCGGGCTGAATGACGGCATCTGGCCCGCACTGCCCGCGCAAGACCCATGGCTGAACCGCAAGATGCGCCATCAGGCGGGGTTGCTGCTGCCCGAACGGCGGATCGGGCTTGCCGCGCATGATTTCCAGCAGGCCATCGCCGCGCCTCGTGTGGTGATCAGCCGCGCCCTGCGCAATGCCGAAGCGGAAACCGTGCCATCGCGCTGGCTGAACCGGCTGACCTATCTTCTGGCAGGCCTGCCGGCCCGTCAGGGGCCAGAGGCCCTGGCAGGAATGCGGGCGCGCGGGGCGGAATGGCTGGCCCGCGCAGGCGCCATGGACCGGCCGCGGGACGGGCTTGATCCGGGGCTTTCGCCAGCCCGGCGGCCTGCCCCCTGCCCGCCGGTTGCGGCGCGGCCCGATGCACTTTCGCTGACGCGGATAGAAACGTTGATCCGCGATCCCTATGCCATCTATGCCGACAAGATCCTGCGGCTGCGCCCACTGAAACCCCTTCGCCAGGCCCCCGACGCCCGCGACCGGGGAACGGTGGTGCATCATGTGCTGGAACGCTTTGTCCGCGAGCGCCCCGCAGGTGAAACCCCGGCCGAGGCGCGCCGGCGGCTGATGGCCCTGACCGCCGCCGAACTGGCCGAACAGGTGCCATGGCCCGCCGCGCGAATCCAGTGGAAGGCGCGGATGGAACGGGCGGCCGATCATTTCCTTGCGGTAGACCAGCGGGCGGGCGAGGCCACGGTGGTGCTGGAGGAACAGGGCGAACTGATCCTGCCGGGGTTGGGGTTCCGGCTTTACGGCACCCCCGACCGGATCGATGTGCTGCCCGACGGTCGCCTGCACCTTATCGACTACAAGACAGGAACCGCGCCCACGGCCAAGCAGATCGAGTCCTTCTCCAAGCAGTTGCATCTTGCGGCGCTTCTGGCGGAAGAAGGCGCGTTTGGCGCGCTTGGGCCGGCCGAGGTGGCGCGGATCACCTATGTCGGGCTGGGCGGCGATGGCGGGGAAACGGTGGCAGAGATCACCCCCGCCGTGCAGGAAGCAACCCGTAAAGGGCTGGACCGGCTGCTGCGGCCCTATCAAGGGCGGGGGCAGGGCTATACCTCTCGGCGGGCGGTCTTCACCGAACATTTCGGCGGCGATTATGACCATCTGGCGCGGTTTGGCGAATGGGAGATGACAGACCTTCCCCTGCATGAACCGGTGGGGGAAAAGGATGCGCCATGACCAATGACGCCACTCTTGCCCAGATTGCCGCCGCCCGGCCCGAGGTTTCGACATGGCTGTCCGCCAATGCCGGTTCGGGCAAGACCCGGGTGCTGACAGACCGGGTGGCGCGGCTTTTGCTGAACCGTGTCCAGCCGCAGAACATCCTGTGCCTGACCTATACCAAGGCCGCCGCGTCCGAAATGCAGAACCGCCTGTTCAGCCGCCTTGGCGCCTGGGCGATGACCCCGGATGATGCCTTGAGGCACGATCTGGCGGAACTGGGCGAAGCGGCAGACCTTTCGGCAGACCGGCTGGCACTGGCGCGGCAGTTGTTTGCCCGCGCCATCGAAACGCCGGGCGGCTTGCGCATCCAGACCATCCACAGCTTTTGCGCCACGCTGCTGCGCCGCTATCCGCTGGAGGCCGGAATCTCTCCCGGTTTTCGGGAAATGGATGACCGGACCGCGCGGCAGATGAAGGATGATATCCTTCAGGAAATGGCCGACAGGCTGGCGCCCACGGAACTGGCCGATCTGGCCGGGCTGCATCCGGCAGAGGGGCTGGAGCCTCTTCTGGCGGAAATCAGCAGCCGCGCCGATGGATTTGTCACGGGGGCGAGCGGCGCGCAGATGCGCGAAAGCTTCGGTCTGGCCGGGGATGAAACGGCCGAACGTATCCTTGCCGACGTATTTCTGGGGGACGAGGCCGATATTCTGGCCGACCTTATCCCCCGGCTGGCGGCCAGTGGCGTCAATGACCAGAAGGCGGGGGCAAAGCTTCAGGCGGCGCTGCCCCTGGCCCCGGGCATGGCGGCGCTGATGGTTCTGGAAGAGATCTTCCTGAACAAGTCCGGCGCGGCCCCCGGGATGGCCAAGCTGGGCAAGTTCCCCGCCAAGGATGCGCGCGCCGCGATGGGCCCCCACTTGCCCCGTCTGGAAGCGCTGATGCAGCGGGTCGAGGTGGCGCGGCCCCGCCGGCTGGCGCTGGCGGCGGTGGAAAAGACACTGGTGCTGCACCGCTTTGCCCAGCGGTTTCTGGAAATCTACACCGCGCGCAAGGCGGAACGCGGGCTTTTGGACTTCGACGATCTGATCCAGAAGGCCGCCCGGCTGTTGAACGATCCGGTGTTGGCGGCATGGGTTCTGTTCCGGCTGGATGGCGGTATCGATCACATTCTGGTGGATGAGGCGCAAGATACCTCGCCCCCGCAATGGCAGGTCATCGAAAGGCTGACAGCCGAATTCACCGCCGGGGCCAGCGCGCGGGCCGACCACCGCACGCTTTTTGTGGTGGGTGACAAGAAACAGTCGATCTATTCCTTTCAGGGCGCCGACCTGACTGCATTCGACGCCCGCCATGCCGGATTCCGCGCTGCCTTTGCCGAGGTGGACCAGCCGATGCAGGACAGGTCGCTTGACCATTCCTTCCGGTCGGCCCGCGCTGTGCTGGAGGTGGTGGACGCCACCTTTGGCGATGCCTTTCCCAGCGCGCTGGGGGCCCCGCCCCGACATATCGCCTTTTTTGACACTCTGCCCGGTCGGGTAGACCTATGGCCACTGATCCCCCCGGCCGAAAAGCCGAAGGATGAAGATGGCTGGAACCCGGTGGATCTGGTGGTTGATGACCATCACAGCGTGGAACTGGCCCGCCAGATCGCGCGGGAAATCCGCACGATGATTGAAACGGGCACAAGAATTGTGGAAAAGGGCCAGCCCCGGGCAGTACATGCGGGGGATTTCCTGATCCTTGTGCAGCGCCGGTCAGACCTTTTTGCCCAGATCATTCGCGCCTGCAAGCAAGAGGGCCTGCCGATTGCCGGGGCAGACAGGCTGAAGCTGGGCGAAGAAATCGCGGTAAAGGATCTGAAGGCGCTGCTGGCCTTTCTGGCCACGCCCGAAGACAGCCTTTCCCTTGCCGCGGCGCTGCGATCGCCCCTTTTCGGCTGGTCGGAAGACCGGCTGTTCCGGCTGGCACATGGCCGGGCCGGGCATCTGTGGGAAGCCTTGCGCCATGCGGATGCGCCCGAAACCCTTGCCGTGCTGGACGACCTGCGCCGGCAGACAGATTTCCTTCGGCCTTATGAACTTCTGGAACGCATCCTGACCCGGCATGGCGGGCGCCAGCGTCTGCTGACACGGCTTGGCCCCGAGGCCGAGGACGGGATCGACGAATTGCTGACGCAGGCAATTGTCTATGAACAGGCGGACGTGCCCAGTCTGACAGGGTTTCTGGTCTGGCTGGAAGGCGACGAGGTAGAGGTAAAACGCCAGCTGGGGGGCGAGGGCGACAAGATCCGGGTGATGACGGTGCATGGCGCCAAGGGGCTGGAGGCGAATATCGTCATCCTGCCCGATACCGCCGACAGGCGGATGCGGGAACGCGATGCCACGCTTCGGCTGGACAGCGGAATTGTCGCTTGGAAGACGCCCGCGGATGAAAGCCCGCCGGCACTTCAGGCCGCGCGCGATGCCTTGCGCGAAAGGGCACGGGAAGAAAACCTGCGGCTGCTTTATGTGGCGCTGACCCGGGCAAGGTCATGGCTGATCGTAGCCGGCGCGGGAGAGGCGGTTACCGCCACGAAATCGGGCCCGAAACCCCGGGTGGAATGGTGTTGGTATCGGCAGGTCGAGGCGGGGATGATGTCCTTGGGGGCAAGGGCCGATGCGGCGGGACGGCTGCGCCATGACAACGGTTCATGGCCAGAGCCGGGCCTTGCCGAGGTGGCCGAGACGCCCGCCGTGACCTTGCCCGAATGGGTGGCCCTGCCCGCCCCCGACGTTCCCCGGGCCGAACCGTTCCTTTCCCCGTCTGATCTGGGGGGGGCAAAGGCATTGCCTGGCGAAGGTGACGATGTTGAAACCGCGCTGTTGCGTGGCACGCTGGTGCATATGTTGCTGGAACATCTGCCCGCTTCTGCGCCGGACGACTGGCCCGCCATGGCCCGTGCCATCACCCCCGCGGGGTTTGATGCCCCATCGCTTCTGGCCGAGGCTGCGGGCGTTCTGGCAGACGCCCGCCTTGCCCATCTGTTCCATCCGGAAGGGTTTTCCGAAGTGTCGCTGGCGGCTGACTGGAACGGGCGGCGGCTGGTTGGCACGATAGACCGGCTGATCGTGGGGCCAGACCGTGTTCTGGCGGTGGATTTCAAGACCAACCGGGTCATCCCGGCCGGGCCCTCGGATGTGCCTGAAGGCATCTTGCGGCAGATGGGCGCCTATGCCCACATGCTGGGCCAGATCTACCCCGGGCGGCAGATCCAGACGGCGATCCTGTGGACTGCGGGGCCATCGCTTATGTCGCTTGATCCCGATATCGTGACTGCGGCACTTGGGCGTGCCACCATAGCTTGACGATTCCGGCTGCGGCGCCTAGCTTCGTTGGCCGACACATTCCAGTCAGGAGATATGAAATGGGCGCTGCGACCGTTGCCGTCACCGACGCCACCTTTGATGCCGAAGTCCGCAAATCGGACATTCCGGTGGTGGTGGATTTCTGGGCCGAATGGTGCGGCCCCTGCCGCCAGATCGGCCCGGCTCTGGAAGAGCTTGCCACCGAATATGCGGGCAAGGTCAAGATCGTGAAGGTGAACGTGGACGAAAACCCCGACAGCCCGGCAATGCTGGGGGTGCGCGGCATTCCTGCCCTGTTCCTGTTCAAGAACGGTCAGGTGGTTTCGAACAAGGTAGGCGCTGCGCCAAAGGCTGCGCTGGCCACCTGGATTCAATCGGCGATCTGATCGCCCGGGGCGCATGACGCCAAAGATGAAAACCGGGCCCGGGCGGCCCGGTTTTTTCATGGCCGCCCTTTTGTCACGCTGGCCAACCATGACTTCAGGGCTATGACCCCATTCAGGGCATAAGCCGATCCTTCGGGCTGTTCGGCAAGGCGCTGGACAAGGCCAAGGCCGATGAAGAAGGGAAGGATCGTTTCCACCTCTTCCCCGGACAGCAGGGGGGCGGCAAGGAAGGCTTGGAAATCCTGTGCCGCGATGCCGTGGCGCAGCGGGCCGGGTGCGGGGTCTTTGATCTGTTGCCAGACAAGAAAGCGCGCGATGTCGCGCGCCAATGGCAACCACGCCTCACCCTGCACATCCACGCCGATGATACGGCCGCCATCCAGATGCGCGTTGATGGCGACAAAATCGCCATGGGTTGCCGCGCGGGTGAAGGGCGCCCCCGCCAACCCCCGGCCCAACTGGCGCAGGCTGCGGGTGGCCTGCCGGATCAACGGCGCCTGCCGGTCAAGGCCCCGGGCAAGGGCTGCTTCCTCCATACGGGCAAGCCAGCGCCTGGGACGAAAGCTTTCGATCCTGCGCCGGGGCCCGACATAGGTGGCCAGCCAGTCGCCCGCCTGTGCCATCAGGGCCGCCCTGTCCCCTGCCGCCACCTTCAGGGCATCAGACAGGCGCAGGTCGCCGGCATGGCCCAGAACGATGGCGCCCAGCTTCGGCAGGACCATCAGGCAGGGGTTGATGCCATGGCGTGTGCCGGCCATCAGGGAAGTCACCTGATCAAGCTCTGCCTTCATGCCGGCCATGCGGGCAGGGCCATCGGTGGTGAACTGCTTGATCACTACAGGCTTTCCGGCAAGACGGCCGAAGAATACGACGCTGTCCGGCTTATGGTTGCGGCAACTGTCGATCTGCAACCCCGACACGCCAATCGTTGCGGCACGCAGGGCGGCAAGCGCAAGATCGGCAGTCTGGTCGGTGACCATTTTCCCCTGCCCTCAGAAAAGTGGAAAGCCATGCGCCGCAAAGCGGGCACGGATCTTTTCAACCGCATTGGCCGCGCCGGCATTGATCGACTGGCGCTGAAAAAACCAGAGCAGATAGGCGGCGATGTGGTGAAAATCGGACCCCGCAAAAAGGATAGCCGGTTTTTGGGCAAAAAACCCGGTCAGCGCCGCGGCCGAGTTCTGCGTTGCCACCAGATCGCAATCGGCGAGAAGATCCTTTGCATCGGCGCTGACAAGCTGAAAGTTGGCAAATCGGTCCGCCATCGCGCGAAGCGCCTGATGGTCTGCGGGGGAATAGGTTTCCTTTGGGTGAAGCGTGGCCTTGATCGGCATCCCGGGCCATGCCTTTGCGCAGGTTTCGATCATCTGGACCGGGCTTTGGCTTTGGAACGACCTGTGCTGCAACAGGCGGCCTTGCAGCGGCATGAAGACAAACCCCTTGCGAAAGACCGGGCCTTCGCGGAACACCCGCGGCATCCATCGGGAAAAGAAGGCGGCGGCCCTTTCGGGGGGCACCTGAGCCGCGTCAAAGCCCGCCCGCGCCACATCGAAGTTCCAGCGTTCGTTGGTCTTCTCGATCCTCCAGAACGGATAGTGATAGGCCCGACGCAGGCACAGGATGGTGGGAACCGGCGGTTCCTGCATGTGGAACAGGCCATAGCCGCGGCCCGGGGCGGCCTGCCTTTCTGCCTTTGTATCTTCGTGAAACCGCAGGGTCCAACCGGCCAGTGCCTGGGCCATCTTGCTGAAAAGATTGATCTCTCCGGCCTCGGCGCGGGTTCGCATCGGCTCGTTTAGATAGATGTGCAACGTCTTGGCCATCTGCCCCGCCTGCGGCCCGATCTTGTGCCGCGGTGCTGGCCCGGCCATATAGGATCGAAGGATGGAGGTTTCCATGTCGGAAGACAAGTTCCCCGGATGGCACGGCACGACGATCATCGGGGTCCGCCGAGGCGGTGAGGTTGTGGTGGCCGGGGACGGTCAGGTCAGCCTTGGCCAGACGGTCATCAAGGGCACCGCGCGCAAGGTGCGGCGGCTGAAGCCGGGTGGGCATGAGGTGGTGGCAGGCTTTGCCGGATCGACCGCCGATGCCTTTACCCTGCTGGAACGGCTGGAAAAGAAGCTGGAGGCCGCCCCGGGCCAGTTGGCGCGCGCCTGTGTCGATCTGGCAAAAGACTGGCGGATGGACAAGTATCTGCGCAACCTTGAAGCCATGCTGATCGTGACCGACGGGCGCGATTTGTTCGTGATCACCGGCGCGGGCGATGTGCTGGAGCCCGAACATGATGTGGCGGCCATAGGGTCTGGCGGCAACTTTGCGCTGGCCGCCGCGAGGGGGCTTATGGAAAGCGGGCTGAGCGCGGAAGAAGTGGCCCGCAAGGCCATGGCGATTGCGGCCGATATCTGTGTTTACACCAACGGCAACCTGACCGTGGAACGGATCAGCGCCCCATGATCGAGGACAAGGATCTGCGCGCCGCCGTGCAGCGCGGCCTGATCACGGAAGCGCAGGCGGCAGGCTTGCTGGCCATGGCCGATGCCCGCCGCCAAGCGCGCGATCAGGTGGAACCCGGGGAAGAGCCATTTGTGCTGTTCAAGGGTTTCAACGAGATCTTCATCGTCATCGGCCTGTCGATCCTGTTCCTTGGCTGGTCGCTGCTGGCTACCGCCTTTGGGGCCGAGGTTTTCATGCCGGCCGGCGCCGATACGGTGCTGCTTGCGGCCATCACCATCTTTGGGCTGAGCGTGGTTCAGCGCTATTTCACCCTTCAGCGGCGGATGATCGCGCCTTCGATCGCGCTGGCGATCATGACGGCGTTGAGCGCCTTTGTGCTTGGGTCGGCGCTTGCCGACATGATGGGGCTTTCCCCCTTTGCTCGGGCGGCGGCAAGCTGGGGCATGGTGGGTGCGGTGATGCTGGGGCATTACCGTGTGTTTCGTGTGCCTTTCGATGCGGCAATCATCGCGGCGGCAGGGTTTTCCGTTGTATGGGCATTGCTGGCGGGGCGCGGGCTGGTTCCGGGCAATAGCCCCAGCCTCTTGCACATGTCGCGCGGCGGGGCGCTGGGGGCATTGTCGCTGGTGTTCGGGCTGCTGTGCTTTGCGCTTGCCATGCGGTTTGACATGAGCGATCCGCACCGTGTTTCCACCCGGTCAACCACCGGGTTCTGGCTGCATGTGGTGGCAGCCCCGGCTATCATCAACACGCTTGCGCTGCGCCTGCTGGACCATGGCCAGATGGGGCAGGTTCTATTGCTGGCGGTGTTGCTGGGTCTGGCGGTTGTGGCCATCGTCATCGACCGCCGGTCGTTTCTGGTATCGGGGTCGGGCTATGCGATCTGGCTGATCTTCGGCCTGTTCGATGGTTCGGCACTGATCATCCTTTTCCTTGGTCTTGGGCTGGTGCTTCTGGGTGCGCAGTGGGACCGGCTGCGCAGCACCATCATGAATGCCCTGCCCGGCTTTCCGGGCAAGGACCGCCTTCCTCCTTACGGATCAACAGCATGACAGACCTGACCCCCCGCGAAATCGTTTCCGAGCTTGATCGCTTCATCATCGGGCAGGCGGATGCCAAGCGCGCCGTTTCCGTTGCCCTGCGCAACCGCTGGCGGCGCAAGAAACTGGGCGATGATCTGCGTGATGAGGTTTACCCGAAGAACATCCTGATGATCGGGCCCACTGGCGTGGGCAAGACAGAGATCAGCCGCCGACTGGCAAAGCTGGCAAAGGCGCCCTTCCTGAAGGTCGAGGCGACGAAGTTCACCGAAGTGGGCTATGTCGGCCGTGATGTCGACAGCATCATCCGCGATCTGGTGGATGCCGCCATGATCGAGACCCGCGAAAGGATGCGCGACGAGGTGAAGGCCCGCGCCCACAAGGCGGCCGAAGACCGGGTGATCGAGGCTCTGGCGGGAAAGGATGCGCGCGACCAGACGCGCGAGATGTTCCGCCAGAAACTGCGGCGCGGAGAGTTGGACAATACGATGATCGAGATCGAGGTTCAGGACACCTCGACCCCGTTCCCGGTGATGGGTGGCGGCAACGGCATGGAAATGCAGATGCAGGGGCTGCAAGACCTGTTCAAGGCCTTTGGCGGGCGCACCCAGCGCAAGAAGGTAAGCGTCTCGGAAAGCTATGCGCTGCTGATCGGGCAAGAGGCCGACAAGCTTCTGGACGACGAGGCGGTGAAACAGTCCGCGCTGGCAGCGGTGCAGGACAATGGCATCGTCTTTCTGGACGAGATCGACAAGATCTGTGCCCGTGCCGATGCAAGGGGGGCCGATGTCAGCCGCGAAGGGGTGCAGCGCGACCTGCTGCCGCTGATCGAAGGAACGACCGTTTCCACCAAATACGGCCCGGTCAAGACCGACCATATCCTGTTCATCGCCTCGGGCGCGTTTCATGTGGCAAAGCCTTCGGACCTTTTGCCGGAACTTCAGGGCCGTTTGCCGATCAGGGTGGAACTGAAACCGCTGACCGAAGGCGATTTCGTGCGCATTCTGACAGAACCGGACAATGCCCTGACCCGGCAATATGCGGCCCTGATGGCCACCGAAGAGGTGACGGTTTCCTTTACCGAAGACGGCATTGCCGCGTTGGCAAGGATTGCAGCCGAAGTGAATGGCAGCGTGGAAAACATCGGGGCGCGGCGGCTGTACACCATTCTGGAACGGGTGTTCGAAGAGCTGAGCTTTTCCGCGCCCGACCGGTCGGGTGAAACCGTTACCGTGGATGCTGCCTTTGTCGAAGCGAATGTGGGCCAGCTTGCCCGGTCTGCCGATCTGTCGCGTTACGTCTTGTGACCATCATCGGCGTATAACGCCGCCGATGAGCCGGGGCTGGCTTGACGCCACCTGTGGATGTGCGAACTCTGGCTTATGTGCAGCCGGGGTTTGTTCGCGTGATCCGTACCCTTCGTCTTGTTCTGATCCTGTCGCTGCTGGCGGCATGTTCCCCGCGTGGCAGCATCACGCTGGTGCCCGAAGCCGCCAGCGTGGGCGATGTGCGCAAGGTCTTTGTGGGCAGCACCCGGGGGCTGGGGAAAGACGGCGAGTTCGGCCCCGAACGCACTGCCACGCTCGGCTTTGCGCGATACGATATATCGGTGCCGCCGGATCGCCAGATTGGCGAGATCAACTGGCCACCGCGCCACGGAAAGCCCGATCCGGGCAGGCAATTCCTGACTACGGCGGAAGAACGTTATGATCAGCCTTCCGGGTTTCGTGAAGACCTGCGCAAGGAACTTGCCCGCAATGGGGGCGAGGCGGTGATCTTTATCCATGGGTTCAACAATACCTTTGCCGAGGGGGTCTATCGCATCGCGCAGATGGCGCATGACCTGCAATTGCCCGGGGCCGTGGTGCATTATTCGTGGCCGTCGGCGGCCCAGCCGCTTGGCTATGTCTATGACCGCGATTCCGCCCTTTTTGCACGGGACGGGCTGGAAGGCCTGATTGACGAGGTGGAACGCGCCGGGGCAAAGCGCGTGGTTCTGCTGGCGCATTCGATGGGCAGCGCGCTGACGATGGAAACGCTGCGCCAGATCGCCATTGGCGGCAAGAACGGCACGCTTCGCAGGATCGGCGGCGTTGTTCTGATTTCACCCGATATCGATGTGGATGTGTTCCGCGCCCAGGCCAAGGCCATTCCCGTGTTGCCACAGCCTTTCGTGATCTTTTCATCTGAGCGCGACCGGATTCTGAAGCTTTCGGCCCGCCTGACGGGCGAGGCGGACAGGCTGGGAACCCTGCGTGATCTTACAAGGGTCGATGACCTGCCGATCACCTTTCTGGATACGGCAGCGTTCAATCAGGGTGCCGGGCATTTCAACCTTGGCAACTCTCCTTCTCTGTTGCGATTGATGGATGGCATCCTTTCGGTGGATCGGGCCTTTGATGCCGACCGGGCCACGCGCACCGGCCTGCTGCCCGGCGTTGTGCTGACCGTTCAGAACGCGACCCAGATCATCCTGCGGCCCGTGGCCGATATCGGCACTGCGCGCTAGCGCGACCGGCGCAGATAAACGTAATAGGCCCCTGCCCCGCCATGGCGCTGATGCGCCTCGGCCACCTGAAGCACAACGGCCGGCCCAAGGGGCGGCAGGCGCAGCCATTGCGGCACCTGGTGGCGCAGCACGCCGGCGCGTTGCGGGATGGGGCCGTGATCGGGCTTCGGCTTGCCCTTGCCAGTAATCACCAGAACCAGCCGCAAGCCGGCGCTATGGGCGCCCAGAATGAAACGGATCAGTTCGGGATGCGCTTCGGCAAGCGTCATCCCGTGCAGATCCATCCGCGCTTCGGGCAAAAGCTTGCCGCGTGTCATCTTGCCAAAGGCCTTGGCATCCATGCGCAGAGGTGGCGTGGCCGCCATGGGTTCGGCAATGAGCGTGGGCCGTGCCTTTTCGCCCAGGCGAAAGGCTGGAAGGCGTGGCAGATCCGAAGGTGGGGGCCGGTCCTTGGGCAGCAGCAGAGGTTCGGGCTCTGCCTCTGCCGGCTTGCCCTTCAGGGGCTGCGGATGCAGCGGCCGTGCCGTGCGGGCCACGATCCGCCACAGGTCTTCCTCCTCTGGGCGAAGCTTGCGGCGGCGGGTCATCGGATCAACCTTCTGTCAGCATGGCATAGGCACGGTCGATCGGCAAAAGCATGATCATGCGGCCGCCATCCTTTACCCTGCCGGCAGATTCGCCCGCGTCAAACCCGGTGCCATAGAAGATATCGGCGCGCTGCGGCCCCTTTATCGCACCCCCGGTATCCTGTGCAATCATCAGGCGTCGCAACGGTTCGCGGCCATCTTTTTCAATCCAGACCGGGGCGCCCAGCGGAGTGAACTGAGGGTCGATAGCCACCGAGCGCAGCGGCGTGATGGACCGGCCCATGGCCCCGATGGGCCCACGGTCTGCTGGCAAGTCATCAAGTTGGCGGAAGAAGACGAAAGAAGGGTTGGTATTCAGCAGGTCGCGCCCGGCAGCGGGATTGGCGCGGACCCAGGCCTTGATATCCTGTGCAGAGACATCGGCCATAGTGGCCCCACGGCGGATAAGTTCCTGCCCGATAGAGCGATAGGGATGGCCGTTCTTTCCGGCATAGGCCACGCGCATCACCCGGCCATCGGGCAGGCGCACCCGCCCCGACCCCTGCACCTGAAGGAAATAGGCCTCGACCGGATCATCCAGCCAGACAAGTTCCAGCCCCCTGCCCCGCAGGATGCCCCCTTCGATCACCGATCTGGGGTGCCAAAGCTGGCCTTCGGCAAGCTCGGGCGGCTTGCGATACAGTGGCCAGGCATAGCGCGGGCTGCGGGTCAGCGATCCGCGAAGCTCTGGTTCGTAATAGCCGGTGAAAAGGGCAGGCGGCGTGCCGACGAGGACGGGGCGGAAGAACAGTTCAAAGAACTGGCGGGCCGCGGCATCAGTGCGCCCGGCATCTTGCGCAAAGGCGCAAAGCGGAGCCCAATCGGCATCACGAAGCCCCTCGCAGGTGGTGCGAAAGGCCTGAAGGGCAGCGGCATGGTCATCTTCGGCCCAGCCGTCCAGATCAGCGAAATCGAGAACCTGAGCCGGGACAGGGGCCGGGGTTGCGGCCATCATCGCCACCGCAAGCGCAAGGATGCGCAACACCGGCAA
>JALQTL010000346.1 GCA_023260935.1 Paracoccaceae bacterium | reverse complement strand
GCTGATCTTCATGTTCTTCACGATGGCGAACGTGGGCCTTCCGGGCACCAGCGGGTTCATCGGTGAATTCCTGACGCTCATGGGCATCTTCCAGACCAACACCTGGGTGGCGGCTGTCGCGACCTCGGGCGTGATCTTCTCGGCTGCCTATGCGCTGTGGCTTTATCGCCGCGTTGTCATGGGCGAACTGGTCAAGGAGGCGCTGAAGTCGATCACCGACATGACCCGGCGCGAAAAGGCGATCTTTGCCCCGCTTGTTGCCATGACCCTGCTTCTGGGCGTCTATCCGGCGCTGGTGACCGATATCATCGGCCCCAGCGTCAAGGCGCTTGTCACCGACTATCATGCCGCGCTGCCCGTCGTTGACGGCACGCAACTGGCCGAGCACTGAGGGACGACCATGACCGCTGCAGATTTCAATACCGTCCTGCCGGAACTGGTGCTGGCGATCTATGCCATGGCCGCGCTGATGTTCGGGGTCTATACCAGCAAGGACAAGGTGGCGCCCACATTGGTCTGGGCGACCTCGGGCCTTTTTCTGGCGCTTGCGCTGTTCGTGGGCTTTGGCGGGCAGGGCGCCCGCACGGCCTTTGGCGGCATGTTCATCGACGATCCCTTTGCCCGCTTCGCCAAGGTTACGATCCTTGTCTCGGCTGCGGCGGTGATGCTGATGTCGCAAGACTACATGCAGCGCCGCGGGCTGTTGCGGTTCGAGTTTCCGGTGCTGGTCAGCCTTGCCACCGTGGGCATGATGATGATGGTTTCGGCCGGCGATCTGATGTCGCTTTACATGGGGCTGGAACTGCAATCGCTGTCGCTTTACGTCGTGGCCGCGATGCGGCGGGACAGTGCAAAGTCATCGGAAGCGGGCCTCAAGTATTTCGTGCTGGGCGCGCTGTCTTCGGGGCTGTTCCTTTACGGCGCATCGCTGACCTATGGGTTCGCGGGCACCACGCAACTGGCCGGCATCCTTTCCACGCTGGGCCATGATGGCGTGCCGATCGGGCTGCTGATCGGGATGGTCTTCATGCTGTCGGCGCTGGCCTTCAAGGTTTCGGCGGCGCCCTTCCACATGTGGACGCCAGATGTCTACGAAGGTTCCCCCACGCCGGTGACGGCCTTCTTTGCCACCGCGCCGAAAGTTGCCGCCATGGCGCTGATCGCGCGTCTGGTGCATGACGGGTTCGGCGCGATTGCCGCCGACTGGGGGCAGGTGCTGGCGGCCCTTGCCGTGGTTTCGATGTTCCTTGGCGCCATTGCCGCCATCGGGCAGCGCGATATCAAGCGTCTGATGGCCTATTCGTCGATCGCGCATATGGGCTTCGCGCTTGTGGGCCTTTCGGCGGGCACGGCCGAGGGCGTGCAGGCCATGATGCTCTACATGACGATCTATGTCACGATGAACGTCGGCACCTTTGCCTTCATCCTTTCGATGGAGCGTGACGGCCGGCCGGTGACGGATATCCAGAGCCTGAACATGTTCTCGAAAAAGGAACCGCTGAAGGCGCTGGCGGTGCTTGTCCTGATGTTCAGCCTTGCCGGCGTGCCGCCGATGGTGGGCTTTTTCGGCAAGTTCTATGTGCTGAAGGCGGCTGTGGATGCCGGGATGACATGGCTTGCCCTTGCCGGGGCGGTGGCGTCGGTCATCGGGGCCTTCTACTATCTGCGGATCGTGTTCTACATGTATTTCGGCAAGGATCAGGATCCGGCCGACAGCAACATGGCGCCGATCCAGTGGGTGCTGATGGTGGGTGTGGCCGCGATCATGGTGCTGGGCATCGTGAACCTGTTTGGCCTTGAACCCGTGGCTGCCGTTGCCGCCGAGGCGCTTGTGCGCTGATGCCGGCGGCGCACTGGCCCGAAGGGGTGGGGCGTATCGACCTGCCTTCGGTGGACAGCACCAATGCCGAAGCTTTCCGCCGGGCCCCGCAACTTACGGGGCCCTGCTGGATTCTGGCCGGTGAGCAGACCGCCGGGCGGGGCCGCCGGGCGCGGGCCTGGGCCTCGCCTCGGGGGAATTTCCACGCCACGCTTCTGATGCACCCGGCTGAGCCGCCGCAGGTGGTGGCGCTGCGGTCCTTTGCGGCCGCACTTGCCCTGCGCGATGCGCTGGAAGCGGCCACAGGAACCGGCGCGGGTCTGGCGCTGAAATGGCCCAATGATGTGCTGATGAACGGTGGCAAGGTGGCGGGCATCCTGCTGGAAAGCCAAGGCACGGGGCAGGGGATTGCGGCACTTGCCATCGGGATCGGTGTCAACCTGATCGCCCATCCGGATGCGGCACAGGTGGAACCGGGCGCGCTGCGGCCGGTTTCGGTTCTGTCGGAATGCGGGCTGCGGCTGACACCGGCGGCGTTCCTTGATCACCTTGCCCCGGCCTTCGCCCGGTGGGAGGCGCTGTTTCAAGCCCGCGGTTTTGCGCCCTTGCGCGCGGCATGGCTGGAACAGGCCGCCCGGTTGGGAGAGCGCATCACCGCGCGCACCGGAACCGAGGTGCGCGAGGGTATCTTTGACACCATAGATGCCGAGGGCAATCTGGTGCTTCGGATGGCGCATGGCACGGTTGCCATTCCCGCAGCCGAGGTTTTCTTTCCCGAGAACGAACAGGGGAATGCGCATGCTTCTAGCCATTGATTGCGGCAATACCAATACTGTCTTTTCCATCTGGGACGGCACGCGCTTCATCGCCACATGGCGCCTTGCCACCGATCACAAGCGCACGGCGGATGAATATTTCGTCTGGCTGTCGTCGCTGATGGCGATGACGCAGACAAAGGCCTCGATCACCGAGGCCATCATCAGCTCGACCGTGCCGCGTGTCGTGTTCAACCTGCGTGTGTTATGCAGCCGCTATTTTGATTGCCGGCCGCTGGTGGTGGGCAAGCCCGAATGCGCCTTGCCCGTGCCGCCCCGGGTGGATGTGGGCACGACCGTGGGCCCGGACCGGCTGGTCAATTCCATCGGCGCGCATGACCGGCATGGCGGCGATCTGATCGTGGTGGATTTCGGCACAGCCACCACCTTTGACGTGGTGGCCGAAGATGGCGCCTATGTCGGCGGGGTGATCGCGCCGGGCGTGAACCTGAGCCTCGAGGCGCTGCACATGGCTGCCGCCGCCTTGCCGCATATCGATGTGGCCCGCCCGCAAAAGGCCATCGGCACGAATACGGTGGCCTGCATGCAGTCTGGGGTGTATTGGGGATATGTGGGGCTGGTCGAAGGCATCGTGCGTGAGGTGCGTCGCGAATACGCCCGCCCGATGAAAGTCATTGCGACCGGGGGGCTTGCCTCGTTGTTCGCGCAAGGCACCGATCTATTTCATTCGATCGAGGATGATCTGACCATGCATGGCCTTGTCCTCATCAACGACTTCAACAAGGAAACCGCATGAGCGTGACCAACCGTCTGATCTACCTTCCCCTTGGTGGCGCGGGTGAGATCGGGATGAACTGTTATGTCTATGGCTATGGGCCCGAAGGCAAGGAAAGGCTGATCGTTGTCGATCTGGGCGTGACCTTCCCCGATATGGATTCATCGCCCGGCGTCGATCTGATCATGGCCGATATCGCCTGGCTTGAGGCGCGGGTGGACCGGATCGAGGCGATCTTCATCACCCATGCGCATGAAGACCACATCGGCGCGCTTGGCCTGTTGTGGCCGAAGCTGAAGAAAAAAGTCTATGCCCGCCGCTTCACCGCCATCGTCGGCCGGCTGAAAATGGATGAAGCCGGTTTGCCGCTGGATGCGCTGACCACGGTGGAAGCCTGGCCTGCGAAGGTCACGGCGGGCCCGTTCGAGGTGGGATTCGTGCCTGTCAGCCACTCCATCCCGGAATCGAGTGCACTGGTTATCGATACTCCGGCGGGCCGGTTGTTCCATTCGGCCGATTTCAAGATCGACCGAGATCCGGTGGTGGGCGAGCCATGGGATGACGATCTGATCCGCTCGATCGTGGCCGAGCGTCCGATCAAGGCGCTGATGTGCGATTCCACCAATGTGTTTTCTACCCATCCCGGGCGGTCGGAATCGACGCTGAAGGAACCGATCCGCAATCTGATCAAGTCGCGCGGCGGCATGGTGGTTGCCACCACCTTCGGGTCGAACGTGGCACGGCTGAAGACGCTGGCCGAAGCGGCCCGGGCGGCTGACAGGTCGATCTGTGTTCTGGGCCGGTCGATGCGGCGGATGCTTTCGGCATCGGAAGAAGCGGGGGTGCTGACGAATTTTCCGCGCACCGTTTCCCCCGAAGAGGCACTGGAAATTCCGCGTGGCAATCTGATGCTGCTGGTCACCGGCAGCCAGGGGGAACGGCGGGCCGCGTCGGCACAACTGAGCCGGGGCAAATATCTGGGGCTGGAGATGAAGGCAGGCGATCTGTTCCTGTTTTCCTCGAAGACCATCCCGGGCAATGAACGGGACGTTCTGAAGATCATGAACGCCTTTTCAGAAATGGACGTGGATGTGGTGGATGACGGCGGCGGGCTGTATCACGTTTCGGGACATGCCAACCGCCCCGATCTGGAACACGTTCACCGTCTGTTGCTGCCCGACATGCTGATCCCCATGCACGGCGAACATCGGCACTTGCGTGAACATGTGCGCATTGCCAATGAAGCCGGCATTGCGGCCGAGGTGGCGACGAATGGCATGATGATGGACCTGACCGGCGACGAGCCGCAGGTTGCCGAATATATCGAGACCGGGCGCCTTTATCTGGATGGCACGGCGATGATCGGCGCGCTGGATGGGGTGGTGCGCGACCGTATCCGCATGGCCTTGAACGGGCATGTGATGGTGACGGTCATTCTGGATGAGCAGGATGAACCGCTGGGCGATGCCTGGGTCGAGGTTTCCGGTCTGGCCCCGCTGGGCCGCGGGGAACGGCCGCTGGCCGAAACGCTGGAAGCCGATCTGACGGAGTTCCTTGAAACTGTCGGTCCCAAGGTTCTGCGCGATGATGACAAGTTGGACGAGGCGCTGCGTCGGCTGGTGCGCCAGACATCCGTGGAAGAGATCGGCAAGAAGCCGGAGGTGACGGTGGTGATCAGCCGGCTTCAGGCGGAATAACCGCCCGACAGCCGCCCTCAAGGAAAAAGGCCCCGCAAGTTGCGGGGCCTTTTTCCTGTCGCCTCGGATCAGCCTTCCGATCCGGTGGCTGCCATTTCAGGTTCGGCATCCTCGGACGTGACCGAGGCGATCTTGAAGCTGCGCAGGATGAAGTCGGGAACATGGTCGCCCATGCCGACGACCTGATGATGGTCACGCCGATCATCGCGACGGTCACGCCGATCATCCCGGCGCTCGCCACGGCGTTCATCGCTGGCCCGTTCTTCCCGGCGTTCGGGGGCGGCCTGCCGATCATCGCGGCGGTCATCGCGACGGTCGCGCCGATCACCGCGGCGGTCATCACGCCGTTCTTCACGCGGGGCGGGTGCGGGCTGCGGGGCGGCAACCTCGATGGTGGCGGCGGCAAGGGGTTCCATGCTGGCGGGCGGCATCGATTCGTCGCGCTTGGGCTTGCGGTCGCGGTCACGGTCGCGGCTGCGGCCCCGCTTTTCATCCTTGCGCTCGCCCCGCGGACGATCAGAGGCATCGCCCAGACCCTCCAGCGCACCCTCGGGCACCTGACCACGGGGAATGTCCTGTTTTACAAGGCTTTGGATGTTGGCAAGATACTTTTCGTCCGCCGGTACGGCGATGGTAAAGGCCTTGCCCAGACGTCCGGCCCGGCCTGTACGGCCGATGCGGTGAACGTAATCCTCGGGGTGGCTGGGCACGTCGAAGTTGAAGACGTGGCTCACGGCCGGGATATCCAGCCCGCGGGCGGCCACATCGGAGGCGACCAGAAGATGCAGCGTGCCGTCGCGGAAGGAATCCAGGGTCTTCATCCGTTGCGACTGGTCCAGATCGCCGTGGATGGCCGCAGCGTTGAAACCATGCGCCTTCAGCGATTTGGCCACCACATCCACATCCATCTTGCGGTTGCAGAAGATGATGGCATTGGTGCAGCCTTCGCCTTCCCGCTTGATCAGCGACCGCAGGACGGCGCGCTTTTCGGTAAAGCTGCGATCCTTGCGGCTGGGGGTGAACTGGATCAGCTGCTGTTCGATCGTGGCCGAGGTGGAATTCTGACGCGCCACTTCGATTTTTGCCGGATTTGTCAGGAAGGTCTTGGTGATCCGCTCGATTTCAGGGGCCATTGTGGCACTGAAGAACAGCGTCTGACGGGTAAAGGGCGTCAGCTGGAAGATCCGCTCGATATCGGGGATGAACCCCATATCCAGCATCCGGTCAGCCTCATCCACCACCATGATTTCCACGCCGGTCAGCAGAAGCTTGCCGCGTTCGAAATGATCCAGCAGGCGGCCGGGCGTGGCGATCAGCACATCGACGCCACGGTCGATCAGCTTGTCCTGCTCGCCAAAGGATACGCCGCCAATCAGCAGCGCCTTGGTCAGCTTGGTGTGCTTGGCGTAGGTATCGAAATTCTCGGCCACCTGGGCGGCCAGTTCGCGCGTGGGCGCCAGCACAAGGCTGCGCGGCATCCGGGCGCGGGCGCGGCCCTTGGCCAGCATGGTGATCATCGGCAATGTAAAACTGGCGGTTTTGCCTGTGCCGGTTTGGGCGATACCCAAAACATCGCGCCCCAAAAGTGCGGGCGGTATGGCGCCGGCCTGAATGGGGGTGGGGGTTTCATAGCCCGCTTCT
>JALQTL010000326.1 GCA_023260935.1 Paracoccaceae bacterium | reverse complement strand
GGGCAGGTTCATTTCTCACTCGCCAAAAGCGGGGCCGATTCTTGGTTTTTCCATTCCTACTTTCCGGGCGTGAAGAGTCACACCATCGAGGTCAAGAGAGATGACTACACCAAAAGGGCGGAAGACGCCCTAGGGGCATTCCTGGACGAATACAAGGCCGCACGGGCGCACCTCGTGCCGATGCTCAACCTCGACGAGGACGACGAGCGGGAGGAAATCGAAGCCGTAGAAATGGAGGAGATCGCATGAGCGAATGGATCACAGACAGACTGCCTACTCAGGAGGAGTTAGGCAATGGCGCTTGGATTCGGGTACCACATGACGACAGTACGGGGTGGAAAAGCAGACATTGTGATCACCTCAAACCGGGCGAGCCATGGGCACCCTGGCCGACCATGCCGCCGTTTGAGCCGGAGCCGGAATACTGGTCAAGGCCGAGCGACTTCCCGCCAGTTTGCTGGCTCTGGAGACCGCACTGGGAATGTTGCGCTCTAGTCACTAGCATTTACCCAAAGGGATTGTTGAGAGGGAGGGTAGTGTGCTCCGGAATGTCACCATTTACGGTTTCAGACCTAAAAGACGCCCGCTGGTCCGACCGCCCTTTCGACCGTTTCGAGGACGGCAACCCATGCACGAAAGGGGGTGACGCGTGATCCATTACAAGCAAATTGCCGAACAAGCCAAGCGCGACCTCGAGGCCTTCGATCAAATCAAGACCGAGGCCGAAAGGGCGCTCAATCAAAACGTCGCGCTATCCCGAGCTGGAATCACGACCATCCGGCAGCTGAACATGATTCTTGCCGTGGCTTGGAATCCCCACATTGACACCAACCAACTCGCTGAGATCCTCGGTGCGACTCGTCCGGGAGTCAGGTCAACCGCCCTGATGTTGCGTGACAAGGGGCTGATCGAGTGGGACAAAGCACCGGGGCAATCCCTTCGGGTGATTTTCTCAGCGATGGCAAAGTATCCGGCGATCTCGACAGCATCATTGACCAATTGCATGAAGTGAGTGTGCAAGCAAAGCAAGGCTCGTTGCTGCGAGAGGGCATGAAAGTGGTTATTGCTGGTCGGCCAAATGCTGGTAAATCGAGCCTACTCAACGCTTTGGCCGGGCGCGAATCAGCTATTGTCACTGCCATTGCAGGGACCACCCGCGACGTTTTGCGCGAGCATATCCAAATCGACGGTATGCCGCTGCATATCATCGATACCGCCGGTTTACGTGATAGCCCGGACGAAGTAGAGCAAATTGGTATCCAACGTGCTTGGCAAGAGATTCGTAGCGCGGATCGGGTGTTGTTTATGGTAGATGCCAACGAAACTAATGCGGTACATCCGGCTGACATTTGGCCTGAGTTTTTCGCCGAGCTACCTGATGATCTGCCGTATACAGTGATCAGAAATAAAGTCGACTTGAGTGCCGAGCCCGTGGCACTTGATCATATTGCCGGTATTCCAGTTATCCATTTATCAGCTAAAACCGGTCATGGCATTGATCTTCTGCGCGAGCACTTAAAACATTGTGTCGGCTACCAAGCCACTAACGAAGGCAGTTTCATGGCCCGGCGCCGCCATCTTGACGCCTTAGACCGCGCCCGCGAACACTTACTACTTGGCCGTGACCAGCTAGAACAACATCTTGCCGGCGAGCTGCTGGCCGAAGAGCTTCGCCTAACCCAGCAACACCTCAATGAAATCACCGGTGAATTCACCTCGGATGACCTTCTCAGTAAAATTTTTGGCAGCTTCTGTATCGGCAAATAGCTCGGGTTAGTCTATTGGTTATGCTGTCGTCGGCTTGGTAATTGCGCAACGATTACCGTAGATGCTAACAGCAACCCCGCCGAAATCAGCAAACAAGCCACTAGTCCAGCCTGCTGGTATACGTAGCCAGACAACACAGTACCAAGCAAGCGGCCCGCGGCATTGGCCATGTAGTAAAAACCAACATCGAGGGATACACCATCAGCGCGGGAGTGAGCAACGATTAAATAGCTATGCAGTGATGAATTGATAGCGAATAACACGCCAAATAGCCCCAGCCCAACTATAATACTCGCGGATACCGCTAAACTACCGTACCACAGCGCCGCAGCGAGCCCTAGCGGTGCTAATGTTAGCAAGGCGCCATAACGGGTTACCTGGTTCGCTTGAGTGAAACGTGGTGCGATTGCTTGTACGCCACCGTAACCAATCACCCACAATGCCAGAAAGCTACCGACCTGCCAGTGATCCCAGCCCAATTGCGCTGCCAAGAACACCGGTAGTGCCACCACAAACCATACGTCACGCGCGCCAAACAAGAATAATCGCGCCGCCGACAAAATATTAATTGCCCGACTTTTCGATAACACGTCGCGAAACTTCGGTTTAAAGGTTGCCTTACCGGCATCTCGCTTAAGAAAAACTAAACTACCAAGCCACACCATGCTTAACATCGATGCCAGCGCCAGCACTGCGCCCTGAAAGCCTATTAAGGTCAGCAACAGGCCGCCTAAAAAGAACCCTATGCCCTTCAGGGTATTCTTCGACCCAGTAAGAATAGCGACCCAGCGATACAGTTGCCCTTGTTGATGGTCGGGTACCAGCAACTTGATGGTGCTTTTGGCACTCATTTTATTGAGGTCTTTAGCAATACCTGAGAGCGCCTGGGCAGCCATGACCCATACCACGGTAAGCCACTCGGTGGGCACCAATAACAGCGCTAAAGCTGTAATTTGTAATCCCAAACCAATATTCATAGTGCGGTTCAAGCCCCAACGCGCACCAAGCCAACCACCAAACAGATTAGTCACCACCCCGAAAAATTCGTAAAATACGAACAGCAGTGCCACTTCCAGCGCACTATAGCCAAGCTGATGAAAATACAGCACCACCAGCATACGCAGTGCGCCATCGGTCAGGGTAAAGGCCCAATAATTACCAGTCACCAGCAGATACTGGCGCACCGCGGGTGACAACTGACTTAGCATGCGCCAACCTTAGCGACCAATTCAACGGCGCGGTTGGCATAGCCCCACTCATTATCGTACCAGGCGTAAATCTTCACCTGCGTGCCGTTGATAACCATCGTGGAAGGTCCATCGATGATTGCGGAGCGCGGATCATTGGTGAAGTCGGAAGAGACGAGTGGGCGGGTTTCATACCCAAGGATGCCCTTCAGCGGCCCTTCGGAAGCCGCCTTGAAAAGGGCGTTCACCTCTGCGGCCGTCGTCGATCGCGCGACTTCGAAGACGCAATCCGTGAGCGAGGCATTCAGAAGCGGCACACGCACCGCATGGCCGTTCAGGCGGCCTTCGAGTTCCGGATAGATCAATGTGATCGCCGAGGCTGACCCCGTGGTCGTCGGGATCAGGTTCATCAGGGCCGACCGGGCGCGGCGCAGGTCCTTGGCCGGGCGGTCCACGATGGTCTGGGTGTTGGTCACGTCATGGATCGTGGTGATCGACCCGTGCCGGATGCCAAGCGCCTCGTGGATCACCTTGACCACCGGCGCAAGGCAATTGGTGGTGCAGGAGGCAGCCGTGATCAGGGTTTGCGAACCGTCATAAAGTTGGTGGTTGACACCATAGACAAGATTCAACGCGCCGCCATCCTTGACCGGGGCGCTGACGATGACCTTTTTCACGCCTGCCGCGTAATAGGGCGCGACCTTGGCGGCAGACTTGAAGGCGCCGGTGCAGTCGATCACCAGATCGACGCCCAGTTCCGCAAGGGGCAGGGCTTCGATGGCCTTCTCATGGCAAAGGCGGATGGTCTGGCCGTTCAGCACCAGCGCGCCGTCGGCCGCTGCCACGGTCGTGGGCCAGCGCCCATGGACAGAATCGAATTCCATCAGCAGGGCGTGCTGTTCGGCATCACCGGTCGCATCGTTGAGAAGCACGATCTTGCCCCCCGCGTCGCTGTCGATCAGGTTACGCAGAACAAGCTTGCCGATCCGGCCAAGGCCGTTCAGGGCGATACGGGGTGCCGCGGGCAGAGGAGTGGCGGATATCATCGGGGATCAGGCCTTTGCGGAAAGGTCAGTGCCGATGGCATCGACGCGGGCTTGCAGGGACATGCGGCTGAGGCTTTCGAACGGAAGCTCGACAAAGGCGGTGATCCGCCGCCGCAGCGCGGCATAGGTCTGGGCGAAGAGCAGCGCTTTTTCAGCATCGGTCCCGCTGGCCTTTACCGGGTCGGGCAAGCCCCAATGGCCGGTGATCGGCTGGCCGGGCCAGGGCGGGCATTCCTCGGCAGCGGCCGTATCGCAGACGGTGAAGACGAAATCCATCACCACGCTGCCGGGCTTCTGGAATTCCGAGACATGCTTTGACCGCAAGCCGCTGATATCGTGGCCATTGCGCTTCAGGATTTCCAGCGCAAAGGGGTTCAGCGCGCTGCCCGGGCGCGTGCCTGCCGAAAAGGACTGGAACTTGCCGCCGCCCAGATCGCGCAGAAGTGCCTCGGCAAAGATGGAGCGGGCAGAGTTGCCCGAGCAGATGAAGAGCACGGCGAAACCGGGTTCATGCATGGCGGTGTCCTTTGTGGTGGAACGCAAGGAAGCCAGAAGATCAGGCCGCGCGCGGCCCACATCCAGGGCGAGGTAACCGATCAGCGCCTCGGACATCTCCAGATCGACGGCATAGTAGAGCGACCGGCCGACGCGCGTGACGCTCACAAGGCCCGAGGCGGTGAGGTCTGCCAGATGGTGCGAGAGCGTGTTCTGTTTCAGGCCAAGGGCGGTGGCAATTTCTGTCGGGCGCACGCCCTGCGGGGCAAAGCGCATCAGAAGGCGAAAGACCGCCAGCCGACCGGGGTGGCCAAGCGTGGCAAAGGCATGAGTGGCGCGATTCTGTTCCATATTTCCCGATTACAGGAAATAAATGGGGTCGTCCAATGAAGGTTTAATGACAGCCCCGGGGTCAGCGCCGGGCAGGGCAACCGGTTTTGCGGGCAGGGGCGTGGCAGCGGCTGTAGCGGTCAGCCGACCCGCAGCACGATCTTTCCGACATGGTGCTTTTGCAAAAAACCCCGCAGGAAGGCGACAATGTCGCGCAGATCATGGGTCTGGGCGACCAAAGGACGGATTTCCATTTCTTCAGTCCGGCAGACAAGGGGGGCGAAGACCTGCGGTTCCAGGGCCGTGCCGCCAATAAGGCCGAGATTCTTGAGCTACAGTCAGCTCAAGTCCTGTGCCAGCACGGTATCCAGCGGGCCGCCATGGCCGGTCAGGACCGCGCCATGCATCTTTTCGGGCAACGGGGCCTGTTCTTCCCCTTGCCTTCATGGAATGGGCGGGGCGCGGTGGGTGGCAAGGCATTTCCCGCGCAACATGACCAGCACCAGCAGCAGCGCCAGCAGGCATAGGCCTGCCCCGGTCAGGAAGGTGGCGGGGGCACCGAACCCGTCCCACATCAGCCCCGCAACAAGGCTGGCACAAAGCAGTGCCAGGCCGCTGATCAGGTTGAACATGCCATAGGCGGTGCCCCGCAGATCGGCTGGGGCGGTATCGGCCACCATCACCGCCAGAAGGCCCTGAGTCATTCCCATATGCACGCCCCAGACGGCGACACCGGCCAGGACCACTGCCCAATGGGCACTGGACGCAAGGATCAGATCGGCCACGATCAGCAGCCCCAGCCCGCCCATCAGCATGGATTTGTGGCTGACCCGATCCGACAGGCTGCCAAGCGGATAGGCCGACAGGGCATAGACCAGATTCATCGCCACCATCACCAAAGGCACCATGGCAAGCGGAATGCCGCCTTGCTGGGCACGCAGCACCAGAAACGCCTCGGAAAAACGGGCAAGCGTGAAGACGGCGCCGATGACAACCACCTGCCAATAGGCCGGTGACAGGCGGGCAAGGCTGGCGCGGCGAATGGGGTTCTGCCGGGGCGTGCCGGCAGGCCTTGCCGGTTCGCGCACCCCAAAGGCCAGCAGGGCAACAGCCAGAACCCCGGGGATCACCGCCACCCAGAAGACCGCCTGAAAGTCATCGGCCCAGAGCAGCATCAGCCCCACCGCCAGCAGCGGCCCGGCAAAAGCACCCACCGTGTCCAGCGATTGCCGCAGACCAAAGGCCGCACCCCGCACCTCTGGCGGGGCCAGATCGGCCACCAGCGCATCACGCGGCGCCCCGCGGATGCCCTTCCCCACCCGGTCAATCAGGCGGGCGGCCAGCACGATACCCACCCCGGGCGCCAGCGCGAACAGCGGCTTCGTTGCTGCCCCCAGCCCATAGCCCAGCAGCGCCAGTTCCTTGCGCCGGCCGAACCAATCGCTCAGCACCCCGGAAAAGACCTTGACGATCAGGGCCGTTGCTTCGGCCAGCCCTTCGATCAGGCCGATCATCGCCGCGCTGGCACCAAGGCTGGTGGCCAGAAACAGCGGCAGCAGGCTGTGCACCATCTCGGACGAGACATCCATCAGAAGGCTGACAAATCCCAGAACCCAGATGCTTGCAGGTATCTGATGGCGGGCGGTTGAGACCATGGTGCAACCTCGGCTTCCGGCGCGCCGCATGGGGGGCGCTGCGGCACAGGATGCGGCGACAACGGATGCGGCACAACCTGACAAAAACGGCACAGGCCCTTTGGCATGGTGCGAAGCCCGCATCGGCTGTAAGCTTGCTGTCAGGCTGGCGTCATAAAGGGCCCGCATGATGCACGAGAGACAAGCATGAACCAGTGGCCCCGGAAAGGGCTTTCAACATCTGGGCCACGAGGCGGGGCCGGGCAGTTGCCCACCCGGACGAAGGCCCAAGGCACCTGTCCGCAAGGACCACAAACCAGAAACCTGCTGGATGCAACGGCAGGAGCAGAGCGAAGAATCCAGTGAAGACCTCCATCGTAGTGCCATGCCGGAATGAAGCCGACAACATACTGCCCCTGATCGACGAAATCCTTGAAACGCTTGCCGACCTTGATGATTTCGAAATCATCGTCGTGGACGATTGCTCGGACGATGGAATGGCCGCCCTTCTGGCCGATGCGCGAAACCGGCTGCCAAAGCTGCGGGTCTTGCGCCATGACCGGGTGGGCGGGCAATCGGCGGCCATCCACAGCGGGGTGACGGCGGCACGTTTCGATATCATCTGCACGCTGGATGGTGACGGACAAAATCCGCCGGCCGAATTGCGGAATCTTCTAGCGCCATGGGCCGGGCCCGGGGCATCCGGCCTTGGGCTTGTTGCTGGGCAACGGATGGCGCGCAAGGATGTTCTGGCGCGCCGTCTTGCCTCGACCTTCGCCAACCGGATCCGGGGCCAGGTGCTGAAGGATGGCACAAGGGATACGGGCTGCGGGCTGAAATCCTTTCGGCGGAAGGATTTTCTGGCCCTACCCTATTTCAACCACATGCACCGCTATCTGCCCGCGCTTTTCGCGCGCGACGGATGGAAGATCGCCCATGTCGATGTGTCCCACCGCCCCCGGATCGGCGGGCGGTCGCATTATTCGAACCTTCAACGCGGGATCGTCGGCATCTTCGATCTGATGGGCGTTGCATGGCTGCTTCGGCGGCGAAAGGTCAGCCGGCCCACCGAGGTTGCGCCCGACCGCAAACCATCAGAGGGGGACGCATCTTGATCTGGCTGATGCAGATGCTGCATGTCGAAAACACAACCGAACTGGCCTGGGTCATCTTCGGCCTTGGCGCGCAGCTGATGTTCACAGCGCGGTTTCTAGTACAATGGATCGCTTCGGAACGGGCCAGATCGTCGGTCGTTCCGGTGGCCTTCTGGTATTTCTCGCTGGTGGGCGGGCTGATGCTGCTGGCCTATGCGATCTATCGAACGGACCCGGTGTTCATCCTGGGCCAGTTGCTGGGCGTGCTGATCTATTCCCGGAACCTGTGGCTGATCCACGCCAACCGCAAGGGGTAACGTTTTCGTCCTTGTTGCCATGACCTGTCCTCGGGCCTTGCGGCCCGGCGGGCCCTGTTTTCACGTCCATGGACTTATCCGATGACACATCCTGACATTGGTGCCCGGACTGCCGGCCGCCGGATTGGCCTTCTTGCACTGGCGCTGGCGGTTGCCGGGGCCGTCCTGCTGCCCCTGATGCGGCCGCTGCTGCCGGTGGATGAAACACGGTATCTGACCGTCGCCTGGGAAATGCACCGCGATGGCACCTATCTGGTGCCGCATCTGAACGGGGCGATCTATGGCCACAAACCCCCGCTTCTGTTCTGGCTGATCAATCTGGTCTGGGCCGTGACCGGGGTTAGCGAAGCAGCGGCCCGCTGGGTGGCGCCCGCCTTCGGGGCGCTTTCCGTTGCGCTGACGTGGCGGCTGGGCAACCGCCTGTTTCCCGAACGGGAAGGGTTGGGCGCACGGGCGGCGCTGGTGCTGGCCACAACAGGGGTCTTCGCGCTTTATGGCTCGCTGACGATGTTTGATACCATGTTGACCTCGGCCACGCTGCTGGGGGTGCTGGCGCTGCTGTGGATGGATGATGGCGGCGGGTGGCGGGCCGTGGGACTTTTGGGGCTGACGCTGGCCTTCGGGGTGCTGGCAAAGGGGCCGGTGATCCTTGTTCACCTGTTGCCGCTTGCGCTCACCCGGCCGCTGTGGACCCGCGCCACCGAAGACCGGGGCCGGTGGTATCTGTCCCTTCTGGCGGGGATTGGCATCGCGCTTGGGCTTTTGTCGCTTTGGCTGGGCCCCGCACTTCTGTTGGGCGGGGCCGAGTACCGGGCCGAGGTGCTGTGGCGGCAAAGTGCCGGGCGGATGGTGAATGCCTTTGACCATGCGCGCCCGGTCTGGTTCTTCGTTGCGGCACTGCCGCTGATGCTGTGGCCCTGGGCCTGGCGGGTATCGGCGCTGCGGGGGCTTGGCTCGCCCGGGCTTTGGCAAGACCGCCGGGCCCGTATTCTGGCGATCTGGGGGCTGTCGACGCTGGCACTATTCTCCATGATCTCGGCCAAGCAACTGCATTACCTGCTGCCCGCCCTGCCCGCCGTTGCCATCGCTCTGGCCGCGGCCCCGGCCCCCCGTCCCGGCAGGGGTGCCCCGCTGGCGGCGGCAATGGTCATCGTTCCGGTGCTGGTCTGGGCCGTGCTGCTGGCCACCGGGCGGGCCAGGCTGGGAGGCTATCCCGTCACCACGATGGGCATGCCGGGGCTTGCGCTTTCACTGGCGCTGGGCATTGCCGGCCTTGCGCTGTTGGCGGTGGCCGGGCGGCGCGCGCCCCTGCTCGGCTGGGCACTGGTAACCCCGGTTTCCCTGCTGGTGATGCATGTGGCCCTGATGAAGCCGCTGGACGAGCATTTCGATACCACCCGCTTTGCCACGGAACTGACGCGCGCACCGCACGCCGGTGTGGCGGTGGACGGCTTTCGATACCAAGGCGAGTTTGGCTTTACCGCCCGCCTTTTGGCCCCGGTCGATGAAATTGCGCCCGGTGGACTTGACGCATGGGCGCAGGCACATCCGGGCGGGCTGATCATCAGCACCCAGCCAACAGACCCCGGTTTTCCCAAAGTGGGCGAGGGCTTTCTGGAAGGCAAACTGGTGCGGCTTTACCGCCTGCCCTGACAAGCCCAACGGAACCGGGCGGAACAGCGGCGTCAGAAGATCTGGTCGAACATGACGCGGGCACGCCTATCGACGGCCCGTGCCCAGCCGCAAAGACTGGCGCGGATCAAAGGTCCGCCTTGCGCGCCCCACGCCAAGGACGGGATACAGAAACACGGCAACGGCAGCGGCGATCAGCAGGGAAAAGACCGCATCGCTCAGGAAATGCCGGCCCAGACCGATACGCAGCAGCGATACTCCGCCAACATAGGCAGAGGCGGTGACAAGCGCCAGAACGCGGCCCATTGCAGTTTGCAGTCGCGGCCACAACAGGACCAGCGCCACAATGGCAAGGCTGCCGGCAAGGGCGACCTCGCCCGAGGTGAAGGAACAGTTGCGGGCGCATTGATCGCTGATCTGCCATGCGGGCGTAAACTGGGAACTGCCGCCAAAAACCGAAACATCGGCCGGCCGCGCGCGCCCGACATGGGCCTTCAGGATCAGATTGACGATCACCCCGCTGGAAAGCGCCACGGTCAGCGCCGCGAAGGCCCAGACCCTCAGGTCATCGCCGCTCAGCCGGCGAAACACACCGCCAAGGATCACCCAGATCACAAGGCCATAAGCCACTGCCTCGCCCATCCGGCGCAGGATGGAATTGACGGTGGGCAGCCACCCCCGCGACCAGCCAAAGCCTGCACGACCGTCGGCGAAATAGCCGGATACGGCAAGATCGATACCGGGAAAGGCCGCGAACACCGCCTGCGCGATCACGATGGCCAGCAGCAGGCCAATCAGAAGCCGGTTATAGACAGGGTCTGTCATGGGTTGCTCCCCGGTGGCAAAAGGCATTCCGGCGCATCAAGCCGCAACAGGGTGAAGGTTATCGCGCCATAGACACCCGCAGGGGCCTTGAGGCGGCTGATCTCCTCGGCCCCCGGGCAAGCCAGCGGATGACCTTCCGGCCACAGCAACAGAACCGGCCCCGGATCGGCCTTCGGGTCAAAGGCTGCGGTCGCTTCCCAATGGTGGGCGGGCCTTCCCTTGGGCGGAACCGCACGCAGGGCAAGGCTGCTGCCCGCGCCAAACCACGAAAGATCAGCCATCAGCCCACGGCCTTGGGCGACAAGGGTGCCCGCCCCTGCGGCACTGGCGGTTTCCAGCGCCCATTCGGCCATTTCCCCATGGCCAAGGTAGCGGGCCAGCAAAGGCTGGCCCTTTGGCCCGGGCAGGCCGGTTCCCCAGACCTTTGCCACCGGAAGGGCCAACGTCAGCACCAGCCCCAGCCCCAGCGACACCCGTGTCAGCCATGGGTGGCGCACCAGCCAGATCGCCGCCAGAACCGATCCAGGGATCAGGTAAAGCGCGGCCCAATTCGCCAGCACCGGCCCCTTCACGCCTTGCGCCATCACCACTAGCAGCGGCGCCAGCGCCAAAGCGGTCAGCCCGGCTGAGGCTTCGGTTCTTGCCCTGCCGGCCATGGCCAGCAGCAGGGCCACGAACAGGATGGGGCCCATGACGGCTGCCTGCTCGGCCAGAAAGGCCAGCGGGCGCAGGGCGGAAAGGCCTTCGCCGCGGGTGATGTCCTGAACATGGTGCAGCGTGATGAAATCATTGCGAGCCAGCCACAGAAGATGCGGCAGGATCACCAGCAGCATCACCGCGCCAGCAAGGGCGGCATCGCGCATGCGCAAGCGGAACAGGGGCGACAGAAGTGCCGCGACAAGGGCACCGGCCAGCCAGAACAGCATGGCGTGCTTGGCCATAAGCCCCATCCCCAGCGCCAGCCCCAGACCCACCGCCAGCCCCGGGGCGGGGCGCCCCTGCATATGCGCCTGACCAAGGCCCAGTTGCGCGGCCAAGGCAAGGGCCGCGGCAAGAAGCATCGGCGTGTCTGTCGTCATCAACGCCGACCCAAGGGCAACAGCCGGTGTCGTCAGATAGGAAAGGGCGGCGATCAACGCCACGGAAGCAGTGCTGATACGGGCGGCCAGATGAAACAGCACCAGCGCGGTTGCTCCGTGAAACAGGGCCGCCGGCAGGCGGACGCCAGCCACGCTCTGCCCCAGAAGATCGGTGCTTAGCCGCGTGATCCAGCCGATAAGGGGCGGCTTCGAATAGGCCCCGAAGTCGAAGGTCTGGCCCCAGAACCAGTATTGCGCCTCGTCAGTGGAAAGCTCGGTTCTGTCAAGCAGCGCCATGACAACGCGGAACAGGGTGATCCCAAGGATTGCAGTCAGCGCAATCCGGCGAAGGGCTGCATCCCTTTCGCGGCCATCCGGGGCGGAATGAAGCCCGTCACGCATCGGCTGGCTGTTCCTTGATTTGCCTGCGCCCGGCCATCTGGGCGGCCGCGGCGGTGGGAAAGGGCAACATTTCCCCGGCAACGGCACCTGCACGCGGTTTGCTGCACCGTAGTTGCAACAGCATGTTCCTTTTGTGACGCAAGAACGGGCCGACCGTCACGGCCCGAAGATCCGGCGCAACCTATCGCCACTGCTGCATCGCGGCAACCCCGGCAAGGCACCCGGGCGGCAAGCTCGCGCAGATCAGCGGGCGGCCCGACGGGCAACCACAGCCAGCGCGAATTCCACCAGATAATCGTTCAACGCCTGCGACGCCGCAGTGGCCGCCTGAACATCGGCGGCGACAATCGCGGTAAGGATAGCGCGATGCAGATCGCGCCCCCGCGCGATATCGCCCGTCTCTTCCCGGGCATGGACAACCCAGAAGCGCCGGGAAAGCCCCTGCAAGGGCAGCATCAGCGACCCCAGATAGCGATTTGCCGCCGCTTCAAGGATTAACGCATGGGTCTGGCGGATCGTGTCGGTATAGTCATGCAGGGTAAACAGCCCCTCCAGCCGGGCGGCAAGATCACCCATAGCCTGCCGCTGCGCGGGACTGGCCCGCTTGCAGGCCAGTTCGACGGCAAGGATTTCGACCACACGCCGCACTTCCAGCCGGCTAAGCTGATCTTCCACCGTGATGGCCGGAATTTCGATCCCGCGGCTGGGGTGAACCTTGATCATGTAGCTGGGCGCAAGCCGCTGGATCGCCTCGCGGACCGGGGTACGGCCCAGACCCATCAGGTCAACGATGGTGCGTTCGGACAGCATGGATCCGGGCGCCAGTTCGCCCCGTTCGATCATGCCCTGTAGCATGGCGACAGCCTGTTCCGTCTTGTTCATCCCTGACCCCACCCCATCCCGCCCAAGCCGGGCAGTTCTATACCAGCCGTCATTGACATACGACCGATATATTAGTCATATATCAAAGACTGCATCGAAAACCGAAAGGGACTCTGCGATGAAATACTCCCCCGGCTCCGAAAGCTGCCCCTTGCCCTTCTCGCCGTTCAAAAGCTGCACGGTGCCGCGCCCGATCGGCTGGTTGTCCAGCCGCAGTGCGGCGGGGCTGGAAAACATCGCGCCCTATAGCCAGTGGCAGAACCTGACCTTCGACCCGCCGATGGTGATGTTCGCGGCCAACCGCTATCCTGACGGTCGCCGCAAGGATACCGTGCTGAACGCCGAAGAAACGGGGTGGTTCGTCTGGAACATGGCAACTTTTGCGCTGCGCGAGGCGGTGAACATCAGCGCCATGGCCCTGCCGCCCGACGAAAGCGAATTCGACCGGATCAACGTGACCCGTGTTTATTCAGACAACGGCGCGGTGCCGATGGTCAGGGAAAGCCCCTGCAAGTTCGAATGCCGATATCTGAGCACAACCACCCTGCGCGGGCATTCCGTGATGGGGACAGTTGATGTGGTCTTTGCCCAGGTCGAGACGATTCATATCGATGACAGGGTCATCGGCCCCGATGGGCGGCTGGATATCACCGCCATCGAACCGATCGCGCGGATGGGCTATTTCGACTATGCCGTGGTGCGCGACACCTTTGAAATGCGGGTGCCGGGATCGGATGCCGATGCCATGGCCGGGCTTGAAGGGCGTGCCACTACCTGAGGCTGCGGATGGTCGATCTGGCCCGCCCTGATCGGGCCATCCAGCACTGCATCGCGCCCGCGAATAATAGTTCCGGTTGGGACGAAGCCCCATCCGCCCCCAAGAATGCCCCGGGTCACATCGATTTCGTCAACGTCAAAGCAGAAAAGCTTGCCCGGGCAAAGCCGCCGCAGCACCGAGAACTTGAACAGGTCCGTGAAGGTAAGCTTGACCTCTGCCAGTTTCGGCAGATGCAGGATGTGAACCAGCGCCCCCAGCCCGATTGGCAACCCGGTGTGGATGCACACTTCTTGCACGATCAGCGGCAGCGCCGGGGCCCGCATCGTGGCCCATGACGCGACCGGTCGAGCGGCCAGAACCTTCCCCCGCCCAAGTCGCTGCCGGCCTGGCCGCAGGGCACGGGCCATTCGCAAGCCCGGCCGTATCATCCTTTGCCTGCACGAAAAAGGATTGCCGCATCAGAGATTCATCTTACCTTCAGGTGACATATTTCATCGATTTAAAGAGATTCCCGGATGTGCCTGACGTGCTGCGAAGGAATCGGGCGGGGGTTGGCCATTATCAACCCCTGCCTGTGCGGGGCCCCCGAAACACAGGCGGCGATGCAGCGGATCGAGGCAGATATCACCCGCCGCCAGTTCCTTGGTGGCAGTGCGGCCGTGATCGGCATGTTCGCAGGCTTTGGTCTTGCGCCCCGGGAAGTGCGGGCCCAGACACCGGGCCGCCCGACGCTGCTGACAAACCTGCGGCTGTTCGATGGCACGACACTTGCCATGCAGACCGGCCGCGACATCCTGATCGAAGGCGGCCGCATCACGGCACTGCCCGCAGCGGGAACCGGGCCGCAGGATGCCGATGTGATCGATTGCGGTGGCCGGGCCGTGACGCCGGGGCTGATCGATTGCCACTGGCATGCAACGCTGGTCAGCGTCAGCCAGATCGCAGCACTGACGCAGGATATCGCCTTTGTGCATCTGGTGGCCGGGCAAGAGGCCGGCGCCACCCTGATGCGCGGCTTCACAACCGTGCGCGATACCGGGGGGCCAGTCTTTGGCCTGAAGATGGCCATTGACCGGGGTGTAGTGGCCGGGCCGCGGATCTTTCCCTCGGGGGCGATGATCTCTCAGACTTCGGGGCATGGGGATTTCCGGCTGCTGAACACCCTGCCCCGGATGCCGGGCGATGCCCCCGACTATACCGAACAAACCGGCGTCGCGGCCATTGCCGACGGGGTAGACGAGGTGCTGCGCCGCACGCGAGAGCAATTGATGAAAGGCGCCAGCCAGATCAAGATCATGGCCGGCGGCGGCGTGACCTCGCTTTACGATCCACTCGACACCGCGCAATTTCTGGAAGAGGAAATGGCCGCCGCAGTCAGGGCCGCCGCCGATTGGGGCACCTATCTCTGCGCCCATGTCTACACGCCCGAAGGCATTCAGCGCGCGCTGCGGGCCGGCGTGAAGTCGATTGAACATGGCCAGTTGGCGGACCTTGAAACCGTTCGCATGATGCGCGACGAAGGGGCGTGGTGGTCGATCCAGCCGTTCCTTCAGGACGAAGACTCCAACCCCCGAAGCAACCCGTTACAGCAACAGAAGGCCGAAGAGGTTGCCCAAGGCACGGTGCGCGCCTTTGAAATGGGCCGGGCCGAGGGCGTGAACATGGCATTCGGCACGGATATCCTGATGAATCCTGGCGCGTCGCAAAGCCAGGGGCGCCAGCTTGCAAAACTGGCGCGGTTCATGTCGCCACTGGAAGCGCTGCGCATGGCCACGGGAAATGCCGGCGATCTGCTGGCAATGTCTGGCGCGCGCGACCCCTATCAGGGGCGCCTTGGGGTGATCGTGGAAGGGGCGCATGCCGATATTCTGGTTTGGGACGGTGATCCTGAAACCGATCTGGGTTTTCTGGACGATCCTGCCAGCAACCTGCGGCTTGTGATGAAGGGCGGGCGCATTTTCAAGGAGACACTGTAATGCCGCAGAAATCGAACCGCTTTCTGACCGCACTTGCAGCCATCGCCGCCCTTGCCGGGGCCATCACACTGGCCCCTGATGCCGCCAGGGCGGAGGAATGGTCGGGTCAGGTCACGCTTTACGGCTGGGGCGCGGGCGTTACCGGGGATTTGACGCCCTTTACCGGCGCCCCCACCCTTTCCTTCGACAAGTCGCTTACCGACGTGCTGGAAGACCTTGATGGCGCATTCTTCATGACAGGGCTGGCACGGCGCGGTGACCTCGTCCTGTTCGGAGATCTGACCTATTCCAATTCTTCGCGCTCTGGCCTTGTGCCGCCGGGCATTCCGGCTGCGGGTGGTGTGACCATGAAGTCGCTGACGTTGGCGGCAGGGAAACGCATCGATGCCGGCGGGGGGACGACCGTGGACCTGCTGGGGGGCCTGCGCGCCTGGGACATTGATGGCAAGATCACCTCTCCGGTTCTGAGCGTGGCGCCTTCGACAAGTTTCGTCGATCCGATCCTTGCCCTGCGGGTCAACACTCCGATCAACGACAGGTGGTCACTTCTGGGCTATCTGGATGTCGGCGGCTTCGGGGTGGGGTCAGATTTCACGGCACAAGTGGCGGTGACCGCGAACTATGAGGTGAACGAAAATCTGTATCTGTCGCTTGGCTGGCGCCACCTTCATGTCGATTATTCCGATGGCGGGACAGTGTTCAAGGGCGCGATGACGGGCCCGCTGGTGGGGGCAACCTGGCGGTTCTGACAGGGGGCCGGATCAGCCCGCCGCGGTAGCGGTTTGCCGTATCTGTTTGCCATGCAAGTTTGCCTAGTCGCGCTGGGGCCGTGTATGCTGCGGCCATGACCCGTTCGCCGCCACCCCCACCTTCGGCCCAGCCGGATGACCCCGCCCGCCCCGATGGTGCGGCAGGGGAACAGTCAGTGCAGGCAGACATTGCCGTGCCGCCGCAGATCGCAGGCTCGGGCACTCTGGACCGGTTGGTGGAAACCGCCCGCGATTATGCCCGTCAGGCGGCGTCTGAAAACACGCAGCGCGCCTATGCGGCGGACTGGGCGCATTTCGCGCGCTGGTGCCGGATGCGGGGCGCCGATCCACTGCCGCCCTCGCCGCAGTTGATTGGCCTTTACATCGTCGATCTGGCAGCCCCGCTTGGAAAGGCCCCCGCCCTATCCGTCTCGTCGATCGAACGGCGGCTGTCGGGGCTGGTCTGGGGCTATGCCCAGCGCGGGGAAAGGCTGGACCGAAAGGACCGGCACATAGCCACCGTGCTGGCCGGCATCCGCCGCAAGCATGCCCGCCCCCCCGTGCAGAAAGAGGCGATCCTGCCCGAAGACCTGCGCGACATGCTTGCCACCCTGCCGCACGATCTGCGGGGCCTGCGCGACCGTGCGATCCTGCTGGTCGGCTTTGCGGGGGGGCTGAGGCGGTCGGAGATCGTCTGCCTTGACCACGGCAAGGATGACACGCCCGACAGCGGCGGCTGGGTCGAGATCATGGAGGATGGCGCGTTGATCACCCTGCGCGGCAAGACCGGCTGGCGTGAGGTGGAAGTCGCCCGCGGTTCCAGCGACCAGACCTGCCCGGTGCATGCCCTGACGCAATGGTTACATTACGCGCGCATCGACTTTGGCCCCATCTTCGTTGCCGTGTCGCGCAACGGGTTGAAGGCCACCGCGAACCGCCTGTCGGACAAGCACGTTGCCCGCCTGATCAAGCAGACAGCCGAAGACGCCGGCCTGCGCCCCGAATTGCCAAAAGCAGAACGGTTGCGGCTGTTTTCCGGCCATTCGCTGCGGGCCGGGTTGGCATCTTCGGCGCAGGTGGATGAACGTTTTGTTCAAAAACACCTTGGCCATGCCAGCGCCGAGATGACCCGCCGATACCAGCGCCGCCGCGACAGGTTCCGCGTAAACCTGACAAAGGCCGCGGGGTTGTAGCCGCCGCCCCTTTTCCCAGACCGCGCGGGTGCCGGCCCTGCCTTCCCGACCTAAGCCCGAAAGGGGGGGGGCGGCATCTGTCGCGGTGCCTTCGGAACGGGCCAGACGCAAACAGGCACAGGCGAAAATATGTTTAGTAAAAGAATCTGCTTTACAGTTGAGTATTTTTATCGGAAATTCTGGCGACCCATTGCCCGAAGCCAATTTCCAGCCGGGGCAGGCCCAACCTGACCAAGCAAGGACCGATGATGACCCGGCTGCTGACCGTGATGCTTCTGACAACTGCCCTGACCGCGCCCGCAATGGCAGCGGAACCTGCCGAAGTGGTGGCGCATTACGCGGATATCGCCGCGGCCAGCTATGGTGACAGCCTGACCACCGCCAAAACCCTGCGAACCGCCGTAGAGGCGCTGATTGCCGCCCCGTCCGATCAAACGCTGCAAACCGCCCGCGACGCCTGGATTGCCGCGCGCGTACCCTATCAGCAGACCGAGGCCTTTCGTTTCGGCAACCCCGTTGTCGATGATTGGGAAGGGCGCGTGAATTCTTGGCCGCTCGATGAAGGGCTGATCGATTATGTCGCCGGTAGCTCGGCGATGAATGAGGAAAACAGCCACGCATCGCTGAACGTCATCGCCAGGCCGAAGTTCACCCTTTCGGGCGTCGAGGTGGATGCCACCACCCTCACCCCGCAACTGATTTCCGGCACCCTGCACGAAGCCGACGGGATCGAAGCCAATGTGGCAAGCGGTTATCATGCCATCGAATTCCTATTGTGGGGGCAGGATCTGAACGGCACAGGGCCCGGCGCAGGTGCCCGGCCCTTTACCGATTTCGCCACGGGCGCCGCCTGCACCGGCGGCAATTGCGACCGCCGGGCAGCCTATCTGAAGGCTGCGACCGACCTTCTGGTCAGCGATCTGGAATACATGGTGGCCCAATGGGGCGAAGGCGGCGCGGGCCGCTTGGCCATAACCGCGGACCCGAATGCGGGTCTTCTGGCAATGCTGACCGGCATGGGCAGCCTTTCCTATGGTGAACTGGCGGGCGAGCGGATGAAGCTGGGCCTGATGCTGAACGACCCGGAAGAAGAGCATGACTGCTTTTCCGACAATACCCACAACAGCCACTTCCATGACGGCCTGGGCATCCGCAACGTCTATCTTGGCGAATATACCCGGGTAGATGGCACCCAAATCACCGGCCCTTCGCTGGCCGATCTGGTGGCGGCAAGGGATGCTGCGGTGGATGCACGGCTGCGGGCTGAGCTCGATGCCTCGGTCGCCGCACTTGAAGCGATCAAGACGGCAGCCGAGCGCGGCTTTGCCTATGATCAGATGCTGGAGGCCGGCAACAAGGAAGGCGAGGCGCTGATCATGGGCGCGGTCAATGCACTGGTCACGCAAACGGCAAGCATCGAACGGGCGGTAACGGCGCTTGGCCTGTCGAAGATCGATTTCGAAGGTTCCGACAGCCTGGATAATCCGGGGGGCGTTTTTCAGTGACCACGGGAAAGGCCGGGTGCCCTGATGGCCGATGATTGCAGGACGATGGCAAACAATGGGCGCCGGCGTGCGAAAGCGTCGGGCGCGGTCAGCTGGGCGATCAAGGCAGGCAAGCTCTGCGATACCGTGGGGGCAGGAAAGGCTTTCACCATGCACCTGCGCCCAATTCTGATCCTGCCCTTTCTGGCCGCCCCGGCCTTGGCACAGACTTTGGATGACCGGCACCTAACGGTGATTGCGCGCACGGCGGAAGAGGCGGCCCGGGTCGCCGCCATTCTTGCCCCGCCGCCCGATTTCACCCGGCCCGAGAAGTTCGAGGAAAACCCCGCGGGGGCGGCCACGGTTCGGGCGCGCGACAATGCCGATGCGTTCAGCCAGTTCTCAGCGAACATGCGCTTTGCGCATGAGATGGATTTCAAACTGGGCAATGCGCTGTTTCGAAAGATGTGGGTGGCGGCCCCGGCATCGACCAAGGCATCCGATGGGCTGGGGCCGCTTTACAACGCCCGCGCCTGTCAGGATTGCCACCTGAAGGACGGGCGAGGCCACACGCCCGACGGGCCGGACGACAGCCGGGTATCCATGTTCCTGCGGCTGTCCGTGCCCGGCGGCCCCACACCCGCCGCGATCGAGGAATGGCTGGCCACGCAGCCAGAGCCAACCTACGGCAGCCAGTTGCAGGATCTTGCCGCGCCCGGCCACAAGGCCGAGGCGACGATGGAGATCACCTATACCGAAACCCCGGTAACGCTGGCCGATGGCACGGTGGTTTCCCTGCGCGCACCCCGCTATGCCGTATCGGCCCCCGGCTATGGGCCCTTGGCCGATGACCTGCAAATCTCGCCCCGGGTGGCGCCGCAGATGATCGGGCTGGGGCTGCTTGAGGCCATTCCGGCCGCCGACATCCTTGCCCGGCAAGACCCGGACGATATCGATGGTGACGGCATTTCGGGGCGCGCGCAGATCGTGCCTTCGGTCGAATTCGGCGTGCCGATGCTGGGCCGCTTTGGCCTGAAGGCAAGCGCCCCGACGGTGAAAGAGCAATCGGCAGAGGCTTTTGCGGGTGATATGGGGCTGTCTACGCCCCTGTACCCGGACCCTTGGGGCGATTGTACCGCGGCGCAAAGCCAGTGCCGCAGCGGCCCACATGGTCAGGAACCCGATGCCCGAGACGGGCTGGAAGTCGATGCGAAAAGCCTTGATCTGGTAACCTTCTATTCGCGCAATCTTGGTGTGCCCGAGCGTCGGCATCCCGACGCGCCACAGGTTCTGCGCGGCAAGGAAGTGTTCTATAGCCTGAACTGCCAAGGCTGCCACACGCCCAAGCATGTGACGCACAGGCTGAAGGGGCAGCCCGAACAGTCGTTTCAGCTGATCTGGCCCTATACCGATCTTCTGCTGCATGACATGGGCGAAGGGCTGGCCGATGGCCGGCCAGAAGGCCGGGCGACGGGCCGTGAATGGAAGACCCCGCCGCTTTGGGGCATCGGGCTGACGGCGCAGGTTTCCGGCCATGGCCAGTTGCTGCATGACGGGCGCGCCCGCAGCGTGCTGGAAGCAATCCTGTGGCATGGCGGAGAGGCAGAGCCCGCCCGCGATGGCGTGATCGGCCTGCCAAAGCCGGACCGGGACGCCCTGATCGCCTTTGTGGAAAGCCTGTGATGTAGCGGCGCAGCAACCCGGGCATCACGCCGTCTATCACGCCTGAATGGGGGGGGCAGCACCTGCGTCTCGGCCCGGTCGCTGCGCCATGTGCTGCTCTTGCTTCAGGCGATGCGGGGCATGGTCGAAACGCTGACCCCTGATGATGCGGGCGGGCCAGACAACCCCACAGATCAGATGAGCCATTTTCCGCGATATCCTTGCCTTTGACGCCAGCATGGCAAATGGTCTGCCGGGCGAAACGCCATTCCGGTCGCACAGGTGGGCGGCCACGGCAGCTGGCATTGCCGCCATCACGGATGTTACTGAGCGGGCACTGACAGGGGATATCGGATGACGGAAACCATTGGCTTCATCGGCACCGGAACGATCACGGCAGCCATCGTGCGGGGCCTGAAAGCCTCGGCACAAGGGCAGCGTCCGGTTTTGCTTTCGCCGCGAAGCGCGCAGCTTTCGGCGGAACTGGCGGCCGGACTGCCCGGTGTTTCGGTGGCGTCCAGCAATCAGGATGTGCTGGACCGGGCCGATCTGGTGGTGCTGGCAGTGCGCCCGCAAGTGGCCGAGGCGGTCTTGACAGATCTTCGCTTCGCACCCGAAAAGCCGGTGATCAGCCTGATCGCCGGGCTTGACCACGACAGGCTGCGCGCATGGACCGGCGTTGCGCGCCTGTGCCGGGCCATTCCGCTGCCCTTTGTCGAAAGCCGCAATGATGCCGTGCCGGTCTTCCCGCCCCTGCCCGAAGCGATGCAGATTTTCGGCGCGCTGGGGCAGGCCATGCCGGTGCATGACCGCGCAGCCTTTGATGCCTACGCGACGCTCAGCGCGCTGATGGGCAGCTATTTCGGCATTGTCGAGGTGGCGCAGGACTGGGGCAAGGCGCAAGGCCTGACCGAGGCGGAAGCCCGGGCCTATCTGGGCCGCATGTTCGCAAATCTTGGCACCGTGCTACAGGGCAGCGGGCTTTCCCTTGCCGACCTGCGGCACGAACATTCCACGGCTGGCGGGCTGAATGAACAGGCCTTTGCCGAATTCACGAAGGCTGGCGGCACCGCGGCCCTGACCGCTGCGCTGAATTCGGTGCTGCGCCGGGCTCAGGGCTGAGCCTGTTACAGGACAAGGGCGCACCATGTATCTGACCAACACCCTTCCCGCCCACGGCCAACCTCTTGATCCCCGTGACAGCGAAATGCTGGGCCGCGACGGGGCCGATGCCGTGCTGCGGGTTCTGGCCTTGCGGGGCGGTGATGCCGCAACGCCGCTGTTGGCCCTGCCCGGGCTGGCGCGGGAATTGGGGCTGGCGTCGGTGCATCTGAAAGATGAAGGCCAGCGGCTGGGCCTTGGCAGTTTCAAGGCGCTTGGCGGGGCCTATGCGCTGATGCGTCTGGTGCAGCGCGAAGCGGCCTTGCGGCTTGGCCGGCCCGTGGCACTGGATGAGATCCTGTCGCCCGAAGTGCGGGCGGTTGCGGCCGGGATGACCTTTGCCTGCGCCACAGATGGCAACCATGGCCGATCTGTCGCGCAAGGGGCGCAACTGATGGGCGCGCGCGCCGTGATCTTCGTCCATGCAGGCGTCAGCCCCGACCGGACCCACGCCATTGCCCGCTATGGCGCCCAAATGGCGCGTGTGGCGGGGAATTATGACGATTCCGTCGCCGAGGCCGCGCGGGTCGCCGCAGCCGAAGGCTGGACGGTGCTGTCCGATACCTCGTGGCCGGGATATGAGGAAATCCCGGGGCTGGTGATGCAAGGCTATACCGCCATGGTGGCCGAGGCGATGGCGCAGCTGCCCGAACCGCCAACCCATGTGTTCCTTCAGGCGGGCGTTGGCGGATTTGCGGCGGCGGTTGCCGGGCATCTGGCCCTGCGCATGGGCAAGGACCGCCCGCATGTAACAGTGGTGGAACCCGCCCGTGCCGCCTGCCTGTGGGCCAGTGCGCAGGCCGGGCATGTGGTGAAAGTGGCCGAAGATCAGCCCACGGTCATGGCCATGCTGGAATGCTATGAACCCTCGCTGATTGCCTTTCGGGTGCTGGAGCGGGTTGCTGACGGCTTCATGACACTGGAGGAGGAGGAAGCGACCGCCATCATGCGCAGGCTGGCCGCGCCCGGGGCGGGGGATCCGCCGGTGGTGGCGGGTGAAAGCGGGGCGGTGGGGCTGGCCGGCGCCGTGGCGGTACTGCGCGATGCCGACCTTGCCGCGCGGATCGGCCTTGGGCCGAAGGCGCGGCTTCTGGTGATCAACACCGAAGGCGCCACCGACCCAGCCCTTTACGCCCGGATCGTCGGGCAGGCACCAGAGGCCGTATTGAACCCTACCCCCGTCTAAGCCACTTCGCAGGGCATAAGTGGCCAGAGCCGCCCGTTTGACTGTATGGCCGGTTCACGGGTTGATGAACTCGTGCCAATTCCCGTCAGGCAGTTCCGGGTATATCACCGTATGACCGCCGTTGTTTCAGGACACCCGCATGCGCGCCGAATTCCTGCGCCAGTATGACCGCAGCATGTTTTAGCTGGTGAATGTGATGGGCATGGTCGCGGCGGAGGCCGCCTATCGTCATGGGGAGCCTTGGCTCGTGGCGCTGCTGGACTATCTGCGCGCAAACCCTGCCCATTTCGCGGCGGCGGTGAATGGCACGGGTCTGGTTCGACAAGGGCCAGAAATTCGGGGTGGAAGGTCAGGGTTACATGCGGGTGAAACTTGGTTCCCCCCGCGCGACCGCGGATCAGGCGATCAGCCGGCTGAAGGCAGCCTTGTGACAGGCCTGCCACATGGATCTGATGACAAAGGGGAAAAGATGCGCATCAATGACGATTTCAGCCGTCCGGTAACGGTGCAGGCCGGCCAGATGGATTGGGTGGCAAGCCCTGCGAAAGGGGTGGACCGCAAGATGCTGTATCGCGTGGGCGACGAGGTGGCACGCGCGACCTCGATCGTGCGCTATGCGCCCGGCAGCGCCTTTCCGGCCCATGCCCATACGGGCGGCGAAGAGATTCTGGTTCTGGAAGGCACGTTTCAGGATGAACACGGTGATTATCCGGCGGGCTGCTATTTCCGCAATCCACCGGGCACGGCGCACAGCCCTGCGGCGAAGGACGGCTGCGTGATCTTTGTGCGTCTCTGGCAATACCGGCAGGGCGATACGGCGCAGATCGTCCGCCAGCCCGGGCAGGGCGATGCGGCCCCCCTGCGGCCGGGGGCAGTGTCGGCGCAGACCTTGTTTGATGACGGGGCAGAACGGGTGGCGCTGGAGGATTGGCAGCCCGGGGCCGATGTGCAGATTGCCAACCCGCGCGGGCTGGAAATGCTGGTTCTTTCGGGAAATGTGACGGTCGACGGGCAAGCCCTTGGCGCGCAGGGCTGGCACCGCCGGCCGGCCGGCATGCCTCTTGAAGCGCGTATCGGGGTGGCAGGGGCCCGCGTCTGGATCAAGGATGCCCCCTTGCAGCACGCCGATGTCTTGCAGATGCCGCAATAGGCAGGGGGCAATCATGCTGGAAACAGAGGTTGCCATCATCGGCGGCGGTCTGGCCGGGCTGAACGCTGCGCGCCTGCTGCATGACGCGGGTGTGGATTTCCAGCTGTTCGAAGCGCGGGATCGTCTGGGCGGCCGCATCCTGACGGTGGACGAAGCCGGGGCGCCTGCGGAAGACGGATTTGATCTTGGACCATCATGGTTCTGGCCACAGATGCAGCCCCCCATCGGCACCTTGGTGCGGGAACTTGGGCTTTCCAGTTTCCCACAGGCCAGTAACGGCGATCTGGTGTTTGAACGCATGCCCCACGAAGGGCCGAAGCGTTACCCCGGCATGCGGCAGGAACCGCAATCGATGCGGCTTTCGGGCGGGACAGGCGCCTTGATCCGCCGGATTGCGCAAGGCCTGCCGATGGACCGCCTGCATCCGGGCACCCCGGTCGAAGGCCTGATCATGGAAGATACGCGCGTCGTTCTGTGCCTGCCCGGCCGCAAGATCGGCGCCGGCCATGTGATTGCCGCCCTGCCGCCACGGATCATGGCAGAGGCGATCCGCTTTGCTCCGGCGCTGCCTGCCGGCACGCTTGCCTTGTGGCGCGATACCGCAACATGGATGGCGCCCCATGCCAAGTTTCTGGCGCTGTATGACCGGCCCTTCTGGCAATCGGCAGGCCTTTCAGGCACGGCACAAAGCATGATCGGCCCGATGGCCGAGATCCACGACGCGAGCACGGCCGACGGCCGGGCCGCACTGTTCGGCTTTCTGGGGATTTCGGCCAGCGAACGCGCAAGGCTGGGCCAGGACGTACTGACCCGTGCTTGTGTCCAGCAACTTGCCCGCCTGTTCGGCCCCGAAGCAGCACAACCCCATGCAACCCTGTTCAAGGATTGGGCGGCAGACCCTATGACAGCCACAGCGTCAGATCAGCAGGCATCGGGCCACCCCCACCCTGCCGCTTCGTGGGTCGGGGGCAGTTGGGCGGGCGTGCTTTCCCTTGCGGGAAGTGAGGTCAGCCTGACCGAGCCCGGCTACCTTTCCGGCGCGGCAGAGGCATCATCGCGGGCGGTGCAGGCCTTTCTGGCCGCGCGCGCCTGACGGTGCGACCGCGTTACCAGCAGCAGAAGCCGCCATCTACCAGCAGGTCCACACCCGTGACAAAGCTTGCGGCATCCGACAGCAGGAAGACGGCCGGGCCGACCATTTCATCCACCGTGGCCATCCGCTGCATCGGCGTCTGTTCTTCAAAGGATCGGGTCTGATGCACCATTTCGGGGCGGGTGTTCATCGGCGTGGCCGTATAACCCGGGCTGATCGTATTGACACGGATGCCACGCCCGACCCATTCCATCGCCATCGATTTCGACATGTGGATCACCCCGGCCTTCGACGCATTGTAATGGCACTGCATCAGACCGCGGTTCACGATCACCCCCGACATCGAGGCGATGTTGACGATGGAACCGCGCCCGTGTTTCAGCATCGCCTGCGCTTCGGCCTGACAGGACAGAAACACGCCTTTCAGGTTGATGTCCATCATCGTCTGGAACTGGCTTTCCGGCATCTCCTCAGCCGGATTGGCATTGGCGATACCGGCTGCATTCACGGCCAGCGACAGGGGGCCAAGCTCTGCCTCTGTCCGCGCGACGGCGTCTTTCAGACTCTCGCCCTGCGTCACATCGGCGGCAATCTCAATGCTGCGCCGCCCGGCCGATCTGATGAAGGCCGCCGTCTGCGCCAGACCGTCATCGGTGCGCCGGTCAAGCAGCGCCACATCGGCACCGCATTGCGCAAGGCCCATGGCAATGCGTTGTCCGATCCCGCTGCCTGCCCCGGTGACAAAGGCAACCCGACCCGACAGGTCAAACAGTTTCGGCGCGTTAAGGGTGATGTTCGACATGATGAGTTCCCGTCTTCAGAGTGTTGCCAGTTCCATGACCGAGACGTCATTGGCGTCCTTGCGGTCCAGAATGCCGGCCTGATTTCCTTGCGCCATGACCATGATCCGGTTCGACACGCCCAAGACCTCTTCCAGATCCGAACTGACGACGATCACGCTCACACCGTTGCGGGCAAGATCCATGATCAGCTCATAGATCGATGACCGCGCGCCCACATCGATGCCCCGGGTGGGTTCGTCCAGCACCACCACCTGCGGCTTGCGCGCCAGCCACTTCGCCAGCACCACCTTTTGCTGGTTGCCACCCGAAAGCTCTCCGGCGTTCTGGCGGCCATGGCCCTTGACCCCGAACTTGCGGATGAAGTCATCTGCAAAGGCATGCAGCTTGCGCTGGGTGATCCAGCCATTCGCAGCCAGTTCGGGCAGGTTGGCATAGCCGATGTTTTCGGCAATGGAATGATCCAGCACCACCCCCTGAAGCTTGCGATCCTCGGGCACCAGAACCATGCCATTGCGGATGGCATCAATGGGGGACCGGGGGGTAATGTCGCGGCCATTCAGCCGGACGGTTCCGCGGTGGATCGGGTCCGCGCCGGTGAGCGCACGCACCAGTTCGGTGCGCCCCGCCCCCATCAGCCCGGCGATCCCGAACACCTCGCCGCGTTTCACCGAAAAGCTGATATTGCGGAAGCGATCCTCGGGCGAGGTCAGGCCCTCCACCTCCAGCGTCACGCTGTCAGCGGGGGCTGGAATTTCCGGGAACATGCGTTCCAGCGACCGGCCCACCATCGCCTCGACGATGGTTCGAACCGGCACATCACCCCTGTCGAATTCCTGCACCTTGGCGCCGTCGCGCATCACCACGATACGGTCGGCGATCTGGCGGATTTCTTCCAGCCGGTGCGAGATATAGATGATCCCGACGCCTTCAGCCTTCAGCCTTTCGATCTGGCGGAACAGCAGCTGGGTTTCCTCGCCCCCCAGCGCCGCGGTCGGTTCGTCAAGGATCAGCAGGCGGGCGTTCAGGGTCAGCGCCTTGGCGATTTCAATCAGTTGCTGGTTTGCCGTTGACAGGCCTTCAACCAGTCGCGATGGCGGAATATCAAGGCCAAGCCGCTTCAGCCCGGCCTGCGCGCGGTCTTCCATCGCTCGCCGGTCAATCCGGCCGGCCTTCATCAGATAGCGGCCGACAAAGATGTTTTCGGCGATTGAAAGCTGCGGCAACAGCTTGAGTTCCTGATGGATCATCCCGACACCGGCATCCATCGCCTCACGCGGGGAAGCCGGGGCGTAATCCGCCCCAAGCCATTTCATGTCGCCGGATGTTGGCGGAACGGTGCCGGAAATCACGTTTGACAGCGTGGATTTTCCGGCGCCGTTTTCACCCAGCAGTGCCACAACCTCGCCCGGGTGGATATCAAGGTCTATCCCGTGCAGAACCTCGATCTGCCCATAGGTCTTGCGGACCTGACGAAGAGACAGGATCGGCGGGGGCTTGGTCATGGCTGCTGCCTTTGCATCCGGGCTTACGGGTGGTTTGCCACGAATTCGGCGGCGTTGTCGCAGGTCGTCAGCACGGCTTCGGAAACCTGCTTTTCGGGCACCGCTTCGCCGTTCGCCACGGCAATGGCCGAATCCACCGCCAGAACGCCCATGCGACGGGTGCTTTGCGTAGCGGTCACGACAAAGGGGCCCTCGCACTTGGCCAGATATTCCAGTGCCGAACCGTCGCCGTCATAGCCGCCGATCACCACCTTGTCAGACAGGTTGGCCACATCCACCGCCTTGGCAGCCCCCATGGCAATGCCGTCGGCCTGGCCGAAGATCATCGTGATATCGGGGTTTGCGGTCAGCATGTTCTGGGTGATGGCAAAGCCTTCGTCGGCCGACCAGCGCTCGGTCCACTGTTCGTCGACCAGCTGCACGCCCGGGTTTTCACCGATGGCCTTCATGCAGCCTTCTGTCCGGTCGATTTCGGGCGTGGTGCCCTTCTGGCCGTGGATGATAACCATCTTGCCCGCACCACCCGCGCGCTTGATGATTTCGCTGCACACCTGATAGGACGAATTCACGCCTTCGCCGCCGATGAAGGTATCGCCCGGCTCGCCTTCGGGGAAGCGGTCAACGTTGATGACGGGGATGCCGGCTTCACGGGCCAGACGGGTTGGAACAGCGGCAGCTGCGGCACCGGCCGGAATATAGATGAAGGCATCGATGCCTTGGGTCATCAGATCCTGCACCTGGCTGACCTGGGTGGCGGTATCGTTCTTGGCATCGACAACGACAACTTCGATGCCCTTTTCCTTGGCATAGTTTTCCACGCCCAGCTTGATCTGGTTGAAGAAGTCTGCCTGCAGGTTCGGAACGGCAAGACCGATCTTGCTTACGCCTTCAGCCGAAGCGCCAAGCGGCGAAAGCAGCGTCATGCATGCGGTGGCCGCCATCAGCACTGTCTTCAGTTTCATGTGTTTCTCCTCCGACATGAAATTGGGGCTTCCGTGGTTGCGGCAGACCCCTCCCCTGTTCGACGGTCGACATCGGCCGTCGTCTCGCATTCCAGAAAGCGGTGCCGCCATCTGGAGAGTTCTGTCACTTCCGCTTGCGGAAGGTTTCGGCCGTCACGGCCAGAACGATCACAGCGCCGATCACCACCTGCTGCATGAAGGGCGAAACACTGAGCAGATTAAGCCCGTTGCGCAGCACGCCGATGATCAGCACGCCGATCACCGTGCCGCCAATGCCTCCCGTTCCCCCCGACAGCGAGGTGCCGCCGATGACGACAGCCGCGATGGCATCAAGTTCGTAACCCACGCCCGATGAGGGCTGAACCGAGTCAAGCCGCGCCCCCAGCACAACACCCGAAAGCCCGGCCAGAACGCTGCAAACAACATAGACCATCACCGTGACCAGCTTGACGTTGATCCCCGCCAGCCGCGCCACCTCGGGGTTGCCGCCAACGGCATAAAGCGCGCGCCCGCCATAGCGATACCGCTGGTAAAGAATGCCCAGCAGGAACACGACCAGCATCAGCGCCACCGTCATGGTCAGGAACCCGCCGTAGCGCACGATGGCGGCCATGTTGAACCATGCGGGAAAACCGATGATCTGCTGGCCATTGGTGATCATGTTCGCAAGACCGCGGGTGATCGACATCATGGCAAGCGTGGCAATGAAGGCGGGCACGTTGAACCGTGTGATCAGCAACCCCGCGACCAGCCCGTTGACCGCCGCCGCGGCAAGGGCAAGCGGAATGGCGATGCCCATGGAAAGGCCCATTTCGACATTCAGATAGCCCATGACCATCATCGTCAGGGCCATCACCGATCCGACGGCAAGATCGATCCCGCCGATCAGGATGACCAATGTCATGCCAACGGCCATGATCCCCAGCACTGTGATCTGGTCTAGGATGTTCAGGAAGTTGCGCAGGGAAAAGAACGTATCCGTCCAGAGGGACAGGAACACGCAAAGCAGCACCAGGCCGATCAACGGACCGGTCGCCCCCCTCATCGATCCCAACAGCTGCGGCCCGACCGGGCGCGACCGGCCCTTGGTTTGCGTCAGCATGAAACCTCCCCCCGAATTCCGTGCCCATACAGCATATTTATTCAGTATCGGCTGTTAATGCGTATCAGATGACGAAAGTAGGTGTCAAGCTTGTTGGCGCCTATGATTTAAGCTATCAGCGGGCGTTTTCACTTGACCTTCGGTCGTCGTATGTATGTATAACCTGCAACGGATATTTATTCACTTCGGGGGAATCATGCAGCCGAACGATCTCGAACGCATCGCCCGCCAGATTCGCAGGCGCGATCTGCAGGCCGTCTTCGAAGCCGGCGCAGGCCATATCGGCGGCGAGATGTCTTGCATCGACATCCTGACGGCCCTCTATTTCCGCGTGCTGCGCATCTCGCCCGATGCACCGAAAGACCCCGGGCGTGACCGTTTCATCCTGTCGAAAGGCCATGTGGCCCTTGCGCTGTATATCACGCTGGCCAAGCGCGGCTTTCTGCCGGAAGACGAGATTTCGACCTTTCTGAAGCCGATGTCGCGGCTGAACGGTCATCCGAACTGCAACAAGGTTGCCGGCGTGGAAACCAATACCGGCCCGCTGGGGCATGGCCTGCCGGTGGCAGTGGGCATGGCAAAGGCCGCCCGGATCACCGGCGCCACCTATCACACCTATGTCATGACAGGCGACGGCGAGATGCAGGAAGGATCAAACTGGGAGGCCATAAGCTCTGCCGCGCAGTTCGGCCTGAACAACCTGACCCTGATCATCGACCACAACAGGTTTCAGCAGGGGGCGGCGCTGAAGGAAACCAACGACCTTGCGCCCTTTGCACCCAAACTGGCCGCCTTTGGCTGGGACGTGACCGAGATTGACGGCAACGACATGCCCCAGATCGTGCCAGCGCTGGAAAAGCGGACCGCGCGCCCGCATGCGATCATTGCCCATACCAACAAGGGGCATGGCATTTCCTTCATGCAGGATACGGTGGACTGGCACCACAAGGTGCCGAATGCCGAACAATACAAGATCGCTCTTGCCGAACTGTCGGAGGCGCTGTGATGAACGCTGTGACCAATCCCCCGAAGCTGCATGATTGCCGCGATGCCTTTGTGGCCATGCTGGAACGGCTGGGGGCCGAAAACCCGCGTGTCGTGGCCGTGTGCAACGATTCTGTCGGGTCGTCCAAGCTGGGCGGGTTCAAGGCCAGGTGGCCAGAGCGGCTGGTCAATGTGGGCATTGCCGAACAGAACATGGTCGGCGTCGGGGCCGGGCTTGCCAATGGCGGATTGCTGCCCTTTGTCTGTGCCGCATCCTGTTTTCTGACCGGCCGTTCGCTGGAACAGGTCAAGGCAGATATCGCCTATTCCAATGCCAATGTGAAACTGGTCGGCATCTCGTCAGGGATGGCATACGGGGAGTTGGGGCCCACTCACCACTCGATCGAGGATTTTGCCTGGACCCGGGTTCTGCCAAACCTGCCGGTCATCGCACCTTGCGATTCGGTCGAAACGGCGGCGGCTGTCGAATGGGCAGCGGGGTTTGAGGGCCCTGTCTTCCTGCGCCTGTCGCGCGTGGGTGTGCCCGATCTCTTGCCGGCGGGGCACAAGTTCGTGCCGGGCAAGGCGAACCTGCTGCGCAACGGGGATGACGTGACGCTGATCGCCAACGGCACCCTGACGCACCGGATGATGAAGGCGGCCGATCTTCTTGCCGCCGAAGGGATCGAAGCACGGGTGCTGAACATGGCGACCGTCCGGCCGATCGATACCGAGGCGATCATCGCAGCCGTGCGCGATACCGGCGCGATCCTGACGGCCGAGGAACATTCGGTCTACGGCGGGCTGGGTTCGGCCATCGCCGAGGTTGTCGTGGCCGAAGCGCCGGCACCGATGAAAATCCTTGGCGTTCCGGGTATCTTCGCGCCAACCGGTTCGGCCGAATTCCTGCTGGACGAATTCGGCATGTCACCGGCGGCTGTTGCGCAGGCGGCAAAAGACCTGATCGCGCGCAAACCCGGCCGCGCCCCCACCCCGTGACCGGAGCAGCCATGACCCGCGCCATCCTTGCCATCGATCAGGGCACGACAAATTCGAAGGCCGTGCTGGTTTCAGGCGATGGCCAGATCATCGCCCGCGGGTCTGCCGCCGTAGGGATCGAACATCCGCAACCGGGTTGGGTGGAACAAGACCCGCTGCGGATCTGGCAGTCGGTTCAGGAAGCCATCGCCGCCTGTCTTCAGGCCGCCCCCGGCGCCGGGATCATCGGCATCGCGATTTCCAACCAGCGCGAATCCGTGACGGCATGGGATGCCCGTTCCGGCGAACCTCTTGGCCCCGTCATCAGCTGGCAATGCCGCCGGACCGCCCCCGATTGCGCGGCTTTGGTCGCTGCCGGCCACGCGCCACGGGTTCAAGAGCTGACGGGCCTGCCGATCGACCCGATGTTTCCCGGGCCAAAGATGCGTTGGCTGCTGGACCGGGTTCCCGCGGGCAGTGCCGTCAGGCTGGGCACCATCGATTCATGGTTGATCCATTGCCTGACCGGCGGCGCGGTGCATGCCTGCGACGCGTCGAACGCGGCGCGAAGCCAGCTTTACGACCTGAAGCGCCAATGCTGGAGCGACGAATTGTGCAGCCTGTTCGGCGTGCCTGTCGAATGCCTGCCAAGGGTGCGCGACAGCGCCTTTGCCTTTGGCGGCACGCTGAATGTGCCGGGCTTGCCCGATGGCATCCCTGTCTGCGCCGCAATCGGCGACAGCCACGCCGCCCTTTTCGGTCATGGGGCCTTTCACCCGGGCGACGGGAAGGTGACCTTTGGCACAGGTTCGTCGATCATGACGACACTGCCGGAATTCATCGCCCCGCGAAACGGGATCACCACGACAATCGCCTGGTCCATCAACGGCCGCGCGACCTATGCCTTCGAAGGCAATATCCTTGTATCCGCCGCAGCGCTGCCGTGGATGGTAGATCTGCTGGGCCTGCCCGATGTGCAGGCGCTGACCGATCTGGCAGCCACAGCCGAACCCGACGGGCCGGGCTTCGTGCCGGCTTTCGTCGGCCTTGGAGCGCCGCACTGGCAGGCCGATGCACGGGCGTTGTTCTGCGGCATTACCTTCAACACCACCCGCGCCCAGATGGCCCGCGCCGTGACGGATTCCATAGCCTTTCAGGCGCATGACGTTTTTGCCGTGATGACCGCGCAATCCCCCGCGCCGTTGGGGCGCCTTTACGCCGATGGCGGGCCCAGCCGGAACCGCTTTTTGATGCAATGCGTGGCCGATACGCTGAACCACCCCGTGATCCAATGCGATGCCCCCGAAGCCTCGGCCCTTGGCGCGGCCTATCTGGCCGGCCTGGCTTTGGGCATCTGGCCCGATCTTGATGCCATTGCCGCCCTGCCCCGCGCCGGACAAGAGATTGCCCCCAAAGCCGGCGATGCCGCCCGCCGGCTTGCCGTCTGGCAGGACGCAATAAGACGCTCGACGCTTCCCCTTGCTTGATTTAGGTCTGAATAAAAATTCAGAGGGCGAAATGGGACGGATCAACGAACTGCGGCTGATCGCGCGCGTCGCGCAGATGTATCACGTTGAAGGCAGGCGCCAGGCGGAAATCGCCAGTGCCTTGCGCATGTCTCAGGCCACGGTGTCGCGCATGCTGAAACGGGCCGAGCAGGAAGACATCGTCCGCACCACCGTGATCCCGCCCCCGGGCACCTTTGCCGATCTGGAGGCGGCGCTGCGTGACCGCTATGGCCTGACCGAAGCGATCGTGATCGACTGTTCCGAAGACCGTGACGGCGCGATCATGGCCCGGATCGGCGAAGCGGCGGCGCATTTTCTGGAAGTGACCCTTCAGCCGCAGGAAATCATCGGTGTTTCCAGCTGGAGCCAGACGCTGCTTCGGATGGTGGACAACATCCACCCGCTGAAGACGGCAAAGGCGAAATATGTCGTGCAGATCCTTGGCGGCATGGGCGATGCGTCGGTGCAGACCCATGCCACGGAACTGACCGCCCGGCTTGCCAAACTGACCGGAGGGGAGCCGCGCCTGCTGCTGGTGCAGGGCGTCACCTCATCGCGAGAGGCCAAGCTTGTCATGCTGGCCGATCCGGTCGTGCGCGAAACGCTTGATCTTTTTGGCCGCCTGACGCTGGCCATCATCGGCATCGGCGCGGTCGAACCTTCCGAGCTTCTGGCGCGCTCTGGCAACGGGTTTTCCAAACAGGAACTGGCCATGCTGTATGACGCAGGCGCTGTTGGCGAAATCTCGTTCCGGTTTTTCGACAAGGATGGCCGGCAGGTCGAAACGCCGCTGAACGAAAGGGTAATCGGCATCACGCTGGAAGAGCTGCGCAAGGCCGACCGTGTGATGGCACTGGCGGGCGGAGAGTCAAAGACCGCCGCCATCGCGGGGGCGCTGCGGCTGGGCGTGATCGACGTTCTGGTGACCGACAAATTCACGGCAGCACGGCTGACGGCCTGACCGGGCCACGGTTCACCCTCTGGCATGCTGCGCACAAAAGGAGAAACGAAGATGAAGCGCTTTGCAGGCCAGACGGTTCTGGTGACGGGGGGAAACAAGGGCATCGGACGTGGAATCGCCACCCGCTTTGCGACGGAAGGCGCGAATGTCGCCATTGCCGCGATTGAAAAGGATACGGGCGATATCGCGAAAGCCATTGCCGACCAGACCGGCGCAAAAGTGCTGGGCATGACGCTGGACGTGACCGATGCCCAAGCCGTCAAGAACACCTATGCAGAGGCCGAGGCGAAGCTGGGCCCACTTTCGGTTTCCGTCCAGAACGCCGGCATCATCACCATCGCCAAGGTCGAAGACCTGACCGAACGCGAATGGGACATGAACCTTGATGTGAACACAAAAGGGGTTTTCCTGTGCTGTCAGGAGGCGATCCGACGGTTTCGGGCCAGTGGCACGAAGGGCCGTCTGATCAACACCGCCTCTGGTCAGGCGCGGCAAGGGTTCATCTATACCCCGCATTATGCCGCATCGAAATTCGGCGTGGTCGGGCTGACGCAAAGCCTTGCCAAGGAACTGGCGCGCGAAGGCATCACCGCCAACGCCATTTGCCCCGGCATCATCCACACCGAGATGTGGGATTACAATGACCGTGTCTGGGGGAAGATGCTGGGCGATTACGGCCCCGGCGAGTTGATGGCCGAATGGGTGGAAGGCATCCCGATGGGGCGCGCCGGAACGCCCGCCGAAGTGGCGGCGCTGGTGGCCTTTCTTGCCTCGGAAGACGCGGCTTATATCACCGGACAGACGATCAACGTCGACGGCGGGCTGATCATGTCCTGACCTGCGGTGCCGCCGGCGTTGGGGGGAAAGGCGCGGCGGGTGGGCACAACCGCGCCCGCCTGTGCCGTGACGCCGCACCACCAGAAAACAGTTGGCGCGGGTATGAAGTTGGGGCAAGACATCGGCATGATGTGCGATATGGCAAAATCAGTTCGCCGCCTTCTTCTGCTGGCGGCCCTTGCCGTTGCCCTTGTGGCGACGGGCTTTGCCAATCGGGTGCCAGCCACGGGTGACGATGCCGTCCTTGCCTATGTTCTTGCCGGCGGCACGTTGTCGGATATCTGCGGTGATGCGGATGGCGATGGCCTGCCGGATCATGGCGATTGTCCCGCCTGCCATATCGTCGGCGCTGCGGCTCTGCCCTCTGCCGATCTGGGATTGCGCGACGCGGATCTGATCTTTGTCGCTGCTATTGTGGCCCCGCGCGAAAGCCGTGCGGTGCGTGCCGTACTTGACCCTGCGCGCGGGTTGCGCGCGCCCCCTCTGGCCTGATCGCGTTTTTCTGAAACCGGTCACTTCGGGCGCCTTGCTGCGCCCGTGCCAGGGGAATCCTTCATGATCCTGTTTTCGGTCGGGCCAGCGGTTCACCCGCTGCCCTGCGCGATTTGGGCCGCCAGCCCTTCGCAACCTTTTCCGAAGACCGCCCCCCCGCAGGTGACCGCCCGAAAATGCCCGTTTCTGACGGGCAGCCCGTTCAAGACTTGCTGAACCGACGCCGGATTTCCGGCTGCAAGAAAGATCGAAGCGAAAGGAACCTCGCGATGAAACAACTGATTGGCCTTCTGGCCGCCCTGACGATCTCTGCCACCGCCCTGCCCGTCTTGGCAGAGGTGACCGTGACCGACCTGAAGGGACGCACCGTGACCCTGGCCGAACACCCTGACAGGGTGCTTCTGGGCTTTTACTACGAAGATTTCATCGCCATCACCGGGCCAGGCGGCATCGACAAGGTTGTCGCCCTGTCGCGCGCGCCCTGGGCCGAATGGCGCCCCATGCAATGGGCGGCCTACAAGGCCATCTACCCGCAAATCGACACGTTGCCCGATGTGGGTGACACCGAAACCAGCACCTTTTCGGTCGAGGCGGCGATCGCGGCCACGCCCGATGTGGCGCTGCTGGCCGGATGGCAGTTTGACGCCCTTGGCGAAGGCGTGGCCCAGCTGGAGGCAGCGGGCATCCCGGTTGTGGTGGTCGATTATAACGCCCAGACGCTGAACGCACATCTTGCCTCGACCCGCGTGATCGGCGCGCTGATGGGCACAAGCGACCGCGCCGAAAAACTGGCGAACCTTTATGAAACGATGATCACCGATACGCAGAAACGGGTGGCCGCGGCAGGTGATGCGCCCAAAAGGGTTTATGTCGAACTGGCCAAGAAGGGCCCGTCCGAAGTGGGCAATTCCTACGGCAAGGGCATGTGGGCAGGCACCATCGATCTGGTCGGCGGCGCCAATATCGCCGCGGGGCAGGTGGAAAACTGGGGACCGCTGGCACCGGAATATGTGCTGGCCCAGCAGCCCGAGGTGATCCTTCTGGCAGGTTCGGAATGGATGGCGGCGCCCGAGGCAGTGCGCGTGGGTTTCAAGGCGGACCCGACCGAGGTGCAGGACCGGATGGCCGCCTATCTGACCCGGCCCGGCTGGGCCGATCTGCCGGCGGCGCAGACGGGCGAGGTGCACGCGATCTACCATGGCGGCGCGCGGTCTTTGTCTGACTTTGTCTTTGCCCGCTATCTGGGCAAGACCCTGCACCCTGCGACCTTTGCCGATGTCGATCCGCAGGCCGAACTGGCAGCCTATTACGCCGATTGGCTGCCGATCCCGCTGGATGGCATCTTTGTGCAGAAGCTGAAATGACCAGTGAAAGCCTGAGCATAGGCGGCTATGCCCGCCGGGTCAGGCTGCGGGGCGCGGCGGTGCTTGCCGCCGCGCTGCTGCTGGTGGTGCTGATCGTGGCCGATCTGGTGACTGGACCGTCCGGCATGTCGCCGGAGGCGCTGAACCGCGCGCTCTGGGCCGGGCCGGGCGGACAGGATCGGGCCGCCGCCGCGATCCTGTGGCAGATCAGGCTACCCCAGACGATCATGGCGGTTCTGGTCGGCGCCAGCCTTGGGCTTTCAGGGCTGATCATGCAGACCATGCTGGCCAATCCGCTGGCCAGCCCCTTTACCCTTGGCTTTTCGGCCGCTGCCGGCTTCGGGGCGGCGCTGTCGATCCTGCTGGGCGACCTGACACCCCTGCCGAACTGGGTCGAAACCCCGATCGCAGCCTTTGCGATGACCCTCTTTGCCACCGGGCTGTTGTATCTGGTGGCAAGGCTGAAAGGGGCGCAGGCCGAAATTCTGGTGCTGGCGGGGATTGCGGTGCTGTTCTTCTTTCAGGCACTGCAATCGCTGGTTCAGTTCATGGCCAGCCCCGAGGTCTTGCAGCAGATCGTGTTCTGGCTGTTCGGCAGCCTGCTGAAGGCCAGCTGGACCAGCGTGCAGGTCAGCGGCGCAATCCTCGCGCTGTGCCTGCCCTTCGTGCTGCGCGACGCGTGGAACCTGACGGCCCTGCGGCT